>JBOHRM010000805.1:0-2755 GCA_050732715.1 Longimicrobiales bacterium | reverse complement strand
ATCATGAACCCCGTGGCGTTCTTGAGCATCACGGATGAAAGCAAGACGACGACGCTCTTCGCAGCATCGGACTTCGAGCATGATCTGACATCGAATCTGACTGCCACGGTGAACGGGGAGTTCAGCCAGGAGAGCACCGATCGAGGCTTCTACCTTCCCCGGACCACGAACAATTCGAACCTGCCGGACGGAGCGGCGCAGAAGGGGAACGCGGAGGTGACGAACTACGGCGCCGAGGCCTACATGACCTATCGCGGCACAGTCGGTGAAGGGGACCTCCTGCTCGTGGGCGGTACGGGCATCTACAAGGCGGGGACGGAGGGCTCGTCCGTCCAGGGCGTCGGCTTCTTCACCGACGCTTTCACCTACAACAACATCGGTGTCGCAAGCGACCAGCTGCGCAACAGTATTTCGTCGTACAAGAGCGGCCGGACCAAGTTGTCCCAGTTCGCGCGCGCGAACTACACGCTGCGCGACCGCTACATCTTCTCGCTGCTGGCGCGCCGCGACGGCTCGAGCATCTTCGCGGAGAATCATCAGTGGGGCATCTTCCCCGGCGCCTCGGCCGCGTGGATCCTGTCCGAAGAGGGCTTCTTCGCCAATGCGCTTCCGGCGGTCTCGTTCCTGAAGCTGCGCGCCGGTTACGGCGAGGCCGGCAATGAGAGCATTCTCAGCGGGAACAGCCTCCAGCTCTACAGCCCGGGCTACCCGTTCCTGCTCGGCAACACCGTGTACAGCGGTGTCGCGCTTTCGCAGGTGGCGAATCCGGACCTGACGTGGGAGACCGTCGAGACCGTGAATCTCGGGGTCGACTTCGGCTTGTTCGATGACCGGCTGCGCGGCTCCCTGGATTTCTTCTCGAAAACCGCCGTGGACCTGCTGGATTTCAACCCGCTGCCGTCGAACAACCCTGTGGGCCGGGTCGCGGACAACGTAGGCTCGACGCGCAGCCGGGGCTTCGAGCTGACGCTCGCCGCCAGTCCGATCCAGCGGAGCCGGCTGCGCTGGGACGCGTCGTTCAACGTGTCGCATTCCGTCGGCCGCTGGGTCGAGCGCAACCCCCTCACGAACCTGCCGTCATACGTCGACGGGGACGCGCCGCTCGACGCCATTTACGGCTGGGAAACGGACGGCGTCATCCAGACGGAGGCGGACCGGCCGGCGCATATGCCCGACGCCCAGCTCGGCAACACCATCTACCGCGACCAGAACGGCGACGGCGAGCTGAACGAGGACGACGTCATCGTCATCGGCAACGGCACGCCGCGCTGGCGGTTCGGGCTGGGCAGCACGCTGGCCGTGGGCGACGTCTCGTTGAGCGCGTTCGTCTACGCCAACGTCGACTACGACCGCGGCAACACGTACAACCCCAGCCTGTTCGATATCCGACAGCCGACGGCACCCAACAACACCACGACCTACGCCGAGGACATCTGGTCGCACGACAACCCCGACGGCACGCTTCCGGGCGTCGCTTCCAACCCTTACAGCAACCAGAACCCGGCCGACAACGACAACTTCAACCTGTACGACGCGAGCTTCCTGCGGCTGCGCAACGTCTCGCTGTCCTATCAGGTGCCGCCCTCGTGGCTCTCCCGGATCGGCGCGGAGACGGCGCGGCTGGTGCTCGATCTCCAGGACCTCGGCGTCGTCACGAGCTATCCGGGCTTCGACCCGGAGTTCACGGAGGCGAACCCCTACCCGAAGGCGTACACGCTGACGATCGGGGCCGAAGTAGGGTTCTGATGTGTGCGAGGATGACCGATTACGGGGCCGACGATGATGCATCGCCGCGGGCCGCCGTTGCTCGACGCGGCGCGCGGTGCGGATATCCAGGCCGAACACGAGAGCGAGGTGCTCCGATGACACAGCCCATCCGATGCGTGACCGTGCCAGTACTGGCGACGGCGAGCTTGATCCTGGTGCTCGGGGGGTGCGGCGACCTTCTCGACCCGGAGGTTTACGGCGACCTCACGCCCGAGACGTTCTTCTCGAACGAGGAAGACTTCAAGAACGCGGTCGTCGCGCTGTACGCCCCGTTCAGCACGCACTGGGGCAACACCGATCAGGGCGTGGGCGAGTGGTACAACAACCTGTACAATCACCACACCACCACATATTGGGCGAGGAGCGAGATCCCGACCGACGAGATGTTCTCGCCATGGGATCCTGTGTTCAACAACTTCGACTGGGGTCCCACCACGTTCAACGGGGATCCGACGTACACGAAGATCCGATACGTGGCGCGTGCCACGGACATCATCGACAAGATCGAGACCTCGAGCGCGCCCATCTCCGACGCGGTCCGTGCCCGTTATGAAGCCGAAGCCAGGACGCTGCGCGCGTGGCTCATGTATGCGATGTACGACTTTTTCGGGCCCGTGAACGTCAAGCTCGACCCGGCGACGCTCTCCGACACCGAGATCACGCCGCGACCGAGCCGCGAAGAATACGTTTCGGCGATGGTCGAGGATCTCACCTCGGCGATCCCCGACCTGCCCGAGCGCGTGAGCGGCGAAGACTGGGGGCGCATCGCGAAGGGGACCGCGCGCATGATCCTGCTCCGCGTGCACATGCACGAGAAGAACTGGGCGGCCGCCGAGGCGGTGGCTCGCGACATCGAGGGGATGGGCTACAGCCTGATGTCGGAGTACTCGGACGTGTGCAATGTGCAGGAGAACGAAGAGATCATTTATGCCGTGCCGGCCAACGCGTCATCGCCCAACTGGTACTGGCAGGAGATCACGCCGAGCGA
>JBOHRM010000804.1:0-1490 GCA_050732715.1 Longimicrobiales bacterium | reverse complement strand
CGTTCCGCCCGGAAACGCACGCGAGGCCGGCGTCGTCGATGGCATCGACGTACGCATCGCGCCGACACTGCTGCACGTCGTGCGACATCTGCGCGGCGAAGCGATGCTGCCTGCGCCGAGCCGCCCGAACGACGCCGATCCGCCACCCGAGCCGCTCGACGGGCTCGACTTCGCGGACGTCAAAGGCCAGCAGCACGCCAAACGCGCGCTCGAGATCGCGGCCGCCGGGCAACACAACGTCCTGATGATCGGTCCGCCCGGGTCGGGCAAATCAATGCTCGCGCGTCGCCTGCCGAGTGTGCTGCCGCCGCTCACCCGCACCGAGGCGCTCGAGGTCACGCAGGTCAACTCGGTGGCCGGACGGCTGCGTCCCGGACAGGGACTCGCGCGCGCCCGGCCGTTCCGCGCGCCGCACCACACGGTATCGGGTGCTGGACTGGTCGGCGGCGGTACCGTGCCGCGGCCCGGCGAGATCTCGCTCGCGCATCACGGCGTGCTCTTCCTCGATGAGCTGCCCGAGTTCCGTCGCGACGTGCTCGACGCGCTGCGTCAGCCGATGGAGGAAGGGACCGCGCACCTGAGCCGTGCTCGGCTGGCGCTCGTCTATCCCGCGCGTTTCATGCTCGTCGCCGCGATGAACCCGTGCCCTTGCGGCTTCCACGGTACGGGCGCCGCGCGCTGCATCTGCAGCGAGCCGCAGATTCGCCGGTATCTATCTCGCATCTCGGGGCCGCTGCTCGACCGCATCGATCTGCACATTGAGGTCGCCGCGCTGAATCAGCAGGAACTTCTCGCCGAGACGGCAGTCGAGCCGAGCGCGGCGATTCGCGAGCGTGTACTCAGCGCGCGTGCACGCCAGCGCGCGCGTTTCCAGCGACACCACAATGTGTTCGCGAACGCGCACATGTCCCCTCGCGACATCCGTCACACCTGCCGCATCGACGCCGCCGGCGAGAAGCTGTTGCGCTCGGCGATCGTCAAGCTCGGCCTGTCCGCTCGCGCGTACCACCGTGTGCTGCGCGTCGCGCGCACCATCGCCGACTTGGCGGGCACACCCACGGTCGCATCCGCCCACGTTGCCGAAGCGATCCAGCACCGCGCGCTGGACCGCAGCCGCCAGTACCATCCTGGAGCGGGACCGGTGCCGCGCTACCGCCGGAACGCCGATGACCGAGCTGCTTCGGAGAGACGGCGAACGTAGCACGGTTTCGGGACGCTGTTGCACCCACTGGATTGCTACCGAGGGTCTCTGGATCGGATGCCTGCGAGACGGGATGCCGGTGAGGAAGCGAAACGGAGAGTGGCTGAAGATCGAGCGCAGCGGAGCCGGGTAGTGCTCGTCGAGCACTGTCCGGAAGTCTCGGCCTTCATCCACCCGCGTTTCGACTTCCGTGAGTGGTGGAGTCGGAGGAACAGATACTTTCGTTCTACTTCTTGCCGCCGCGCTTCACCGTCTCTGTCACGGTGGTCGCCGGTCGCCGTGTGGCTTC
>JBOHRM010000803.1:0-4523 GCA_050732715.1 Longimicrobiales bacterium | reverse complement strand
CGTTCAGCATGGCGAGCGCAGAGCGGGTCGAGGACCTCGTGCGCCAAGCCGGATTCACCGAGGTGCGGATCGAGGAGGTCCATGGGAGGTTCGCAGTCGACGACGTCGACCACAACCTGGGCCTGATCGGCGACACCTCGGGCCCGATCAGGCTGGCGCTCCAGGGGTTGAGGATCACGAGCGCGCCGCGGTCCGAGCCGACGTCGACGACGCGCTGCGCCACTTCGTTGTCATCAGCGGCAGCTACGAGCTGCCGTGCGTGGCGCTTTGCGCGGCGGCGAGCTAGCTGTCGGCCAGGAGATTTTTCGATCTGCGCCGCGCGTCCGAGTGGACCACAACACTCGCGCGCTGGTGCGCGACGCAACCAGGTTCATTCCGGCCGGTTTGCGATCCGCGTCAGTCGGAGAGGCCGACGAGCGCGGCACTGTCGTCCCAAAGTGTCCGAGCCAGTGAGCAGGCTTCTTCAATAAGAGAGCCCCGGCGATTGGCGCACGAGCGATGGCCAACAATTGGCTCTAGCCGACGCAAAGCCGACGCCCCCAAGAGATGCATCGGGTACGTTATCGTTCGGCGTGACTTGCCATCCTGGAGGATGACGCAAACCTTGACGTACTAACGATAGGCCGCCGACCGCGTGTGGTCGTAGATCGTCGCGCCTGGCCCCTCGCGCTGAATTAGGCGACAGGCGGCAATCGCGTCCTGTTTCGCCGTGTAGGTTTCGGTCCACCAGACCGCCTCTCCGTTACTGATGCGCGACGACGACCGCCGGCTGCTCCCGAGCTCCCGGACGATTCGGACGACGCGAACGGCTGTGCGGCGTGAACGTCGCCACGGTTCCTAACACCGGCACCCTACACGCCGAAGGCGACGAGGCGGCGACGGAAGCCGCGAGATTCGCCTTCCCTGTCATGCGATCGAATCCAGGTAGGGCTGCATCACGCGCGAGACTCGACAGATACGCGCAAAGCGTGCGAGATCGTTGGCGCCGCCCCGCATGCTCCGCGTCGAGCCGATCGAGACGCCGGAGTCGCTGCTCGAGATCAGCCCGCTCGACATCGGCAACCTGGTCCATGAGACGTTCGATGCGTTCGTCAAAGCGACGCGCGACGCTCTTCCCGGGCCGGGTGAGCCGTGGTCCCCCGAGCACCGCGCTTTGCTCGTCGAGATCGCTCGAAAACGCGCCGACGGCCCGAGCCGGCGCCGCCGCCCGCATCGGATGTCGTCGAGCTTGTCACAGAGGCGCGCCGCCTGGCAGCGATGGCCGCACACTGCAACAACGGCGAGGACAAGCTGCTGGAGAGGCTGCCCGAGATCGCGCAGTGGGCGGAATGCCTCGACTCGGCGCCCGATGCCCCGACGCGCCTCGAGATTCTCAGACATCCGCCGAACCCGTGGCGGTTCGGAAACAAGGACAACTGGTCGTGTGACCTCGCCGCGATCAGGACGGACGGGCAGGCGCTCGTGTCGCGAGCGAAGGAGATCGTGGCCGACGTTCAGGACGCCGTACTGCGAATCCTCGCCCATCGCGTTGCTCGGAACACGCTGAAAGCCGCCGAGCTCAGGCGTCGCAACGGACGGCTCGAGTTCCACGATCTGCTCGTCTTGTTCCGCGAGCTGCTGCGCGGCGACGCGCGCGTCCGGCGGGCTCTGTCCGAACGCTACCAGAGAATTGCTGCTCCACGAGTTCCAGGACAGCGATCCGATCCAGATCGAGATCGCGGTGCGCATCGCGGGGGGGGCGCCGTCGGACGCGAAACGGTGGGAGGATGTCGACGTCCCGCGCGGGCGGCTTTTCGTGGTGGGCGACCCGAAGCAATCGACTTACCGGTTTCGCCGAGCGAGCATCGCCACCTACCTCGAGGCGCAGGCCCGCATCGGCGAGACGGTCTCGCTGACCACGAACTTCCGAACCGTCGCGCCGATCCTGGAGTGGTTAAACGCCGTGTTTGGGCAGCTGATCCGTGCGGAGGCGGCGTCTCAGCCGGCCTACCAGGCGTTGGCCCCGACGCGGAGAGGCCGCGCCCGGCGGTCCGTCCGTCGTCATTCTCGGCGCAACGGCGAATAACGTCGAGCTGACGGCTGACCAGCTCCGCGAACGTGAGGCAGCCGAGTCCTGAGCCGGGCGGCGCACTCCACATGAGCATTGACGCGGGTCGACTCGGTGCGGTAATGAATGTTATTGCCGAGTGGCGCGCCCGACGGTCGGTCAGCGCCGCGGAGATTACCACCCTTGCTGAGGCCCGCGCGATCGCGCCCGCCGCCTCGATTGCAAACCTGCTCGTCGTGTGCCAGGCCGGAGTACGATCGGGCGTCGAGCCGGACCTGCTCCTGACCGCAGACGAGATCGTCAGCGCATTCGCTCGCAGAAAGCGAGCCCCTTGACAGGCGGCGGCCGCGCGGAGATATGTAGACGTCGACCTGTAGAGGTCTGCCCATCAACGGCCGGAGCGCGCATGAAGAAAAATCAGCTCGCCGGCGTGCTCGAGATGCTCGTGCTCCGCACGCTCACGCTCGGACCGGCCCACGGCTACGGCATTGCGAGGCACATCGAGCGCCTTTCCGAGGATGTGCTCAAGGTGGAGCAGGGCTCGCTCTACCCCGCTCTCGACCGGCTCCTCCGCCGTGGATGGGTTACCGCGAAGTGGCGCCGGACCCCTACTGGCCGGGAGGCGCGGTACTACACCATCACCGCCGCCGGCCGCAAGCAGCTGAAGGTCCGGGCGGAGGAGCACGCGCGCGTCGTGCTCGCCATCCGGCGCGTGAGGGGGAACACCTGATCTGGAGGCGCACATGTCCTGGCTCGATGCCTCGCGGCATTTCCTCCGCACCCTTTTCGCGCGCGACCGGCTTGCGCGCGAGATGGACGACGAGATCCGATTTCACCTCGACCTCGAGGCGCAGGACCCGCGCACCGGCGCAGCGGCATCCGGACCGTCGAATCTTCACGATCGCGCGGCGCGCCGCCGCTTCGGGCATATCGCGACGCTTCGGGAGGAGCGCCGCCGGGCGGCCGGGCTCGCGTTGCTCGACCGCGTGTGGCAGGACGCCCAATATGCGCTGCGGCAACTGACGCGGGGACCCGGATTCGCTACCGCCGTGGCGCTCATCATCGGCCTCGGAGTCGGCGCCAACGCGATGATGTTCGCGATCATCGACCGCATCATGCTGCGTGCGCCCGAGGGCATCACGGATCCGGAGCGCGTCGTGGAGCTCCGCTCGTGGCGCGAGACGGCGAGCGGTGGGCGCGATACAACCATCTCGTTCTCGTATCCGTCGTACGTGGAGTTCCGCGGCATGGCGGACGTGTTCGAGCGGGTCACTGCCGTGCTCGGACCGGTGGACATCGCCGTCGATCGCGGGGCGGACGCCGTCAGTCTCCGTGGCGCCCTCGTCGGCGACCACTATTTCCAGACGCTCGGCGCGCGCCCCGCGCTCGGACGCTTATTCGATGTATCCGAGACTCGCGAACCGGCTGGGCAGCCGGTGGCCATCATCAGTCATGGGCTCTGGCATCGGCGCTACGGCGGCGACCCCGGCGTCCTCGGACGCACGGTAGCGGCTGGCGGTGAGACCTACACGATCGTGGGCGTGACCCAGCGCGGCTTCACTGGCCACTCGCTCGGCCGCATCGATCTCTGGCTGCCGATCGCCGCATCGCCTGGACTGAGGTGGGGCAGCGCAGACTGGGCGAACGACCGAGGTACGCGCTGGCTCGTCGTGATCGCGCGCACTCATCCGGAGATCTCGGCCGAGCAGGCGATTGCGCGCATCGGCCCGCGGTGGACGGCGTGGAACATCCGCCCCGGGCGCCCGGCGGGCGCACCGACGCCGGCCTTCGCCTCGCTCGTCCCCAGCCGCAACGCCGACCGCCCCGAATATCGCGTCGCCACGCTCCTGAGCGGAGTCGCGCTCCTCCTGCTCGTCATCACCTGCGCCAACGTAGCCAACCTGCTGCTGGCGCGCGCCCTCGCGCGTCGCCACGAGGTCGCGATCCGGCTCGCGCTCGGGGTGAGCCGGGGCCGGCTCGCATCACTCTTCCTCCTCGATGCGACGTTGCTCTCGCTCGTCGGCGCGTCGGCTGCGCTGGCGTTCGCATGGATGGGCGTGCCGCTCGTGCGCTCGATCCTGTTCGCGGGGACCGAGACGGGCGACTGGACCATCGATGCGCGCGTTGCGGTCTTCAGCGTGCTCGTCGCGCTGGCGGCCGGCCTCGCGGCCGGGATCGTCCCTGCGGTGCAGGCCAGCCAGCCGTCGCTCCTCGGCGCGCTGCGGAGGACGCGCGACGCTATGGTGCACCGCTCGCGCACACGACGCGCGCTGATCGTGGCGCAGGGCGCGCTCACACTTTCATTGCTCGCGGGGACGGGGCTCTTCGTGCGTAGCCTCGAGCGCATTGGCGAGCGCGAGATCGGCCTCGATCTCGATCGCGTGGTGGTGGCCGATTTCGAGGACCGGGGGTCGAGTTACGACGACGAGCTCGTGCGCCGGCTCTACTTCGAGATGCGCGAGCGGGCGCGGGCGCT
>JBOHRM010000802.1:0-4162 GCA_050732715.1 Longimicrobiales bacterium | reverse complement strand
GACATAAATGTCGAGCAGGCCATCGCCGTTGATATCGACGAGGCTCACACCCGTCGACCACGGCTTGGCGCCTCCGACTCCGGCTCGGTCGGTGACATCGTCGAATCTGAAATCGCCTTTGTTCAAGAAGAGACGGTTGCTCCCCTGGTTGGAGACCAGGTAGATGTCGGGCAAGCCATCACCGCTGAGGTCTCCGATCGCAACCCCGCCGCCGGCGTAGAAGTTATTGTCGGTGAATATGTTGTGGCGCTCGTCCGAAACCAGATCATTGGAGAACCGGATATCGGATCGGCTGGACGGGACCCGCTGGAACAGCGTCGATCGAGGCTCGTCCGCCCCGCGAGCGCAGGCCGCCATAATGACGAATACCGCGCAGGCGAGAGGATGAACGATCCGCGCCCATTGCCGGGCACACGCCTGAATCAATCGTCCGCCTTCATCTGCACGCGCTCTATGGCCGCCCCCCTGCGTTTCGCGTACCGAGATCATCACGAGATGTTCGGATTCCCGAAACGTTCTGCGTCGGGCAATGGCAGACAGGTGGTCGCGCCGTAGCGCTGGCCGGTCTGGTCGAAACCGTCCGGGTGGATCGAGCCGGGCTCGCCCAGGAACGGAATCTCGTACGGCGAGCCGCGAAGCCGCAGCATGTCGTTGAGCCGCCAGGCGCCTTCAACGAACAGGTCGCGTCGCCGCTCCTCGATCACCGCGCGGATCACCTGCGCCTCTGTGGCGAGCTCCGAGGCGTCGTACTGTGGCAATCCGACCTCGGCGTGACGCGCGGCCAGAATCTGGCGCGCTCGCTCCGGGTTTCCCGATCGAGCGGATGCTTCCGCGATGATGAGCTGGGCCTCCTTGTAGGACGCTAGGGGCACGCCGGTATCACGTCCGGTAGTCTTCGTGTGTGACCAGTGAGGGGTGACGTTGTCGAACGAGTTGACTCCGGAGAAACCCGCGACGATCCGCGGATCCTTGACGTCCTTGAACCGCACATCTCTGTAATCGTCCGCCACCGATGCGTGGCGGGCGGCGTTCGGATCATTCACTGCTTCGAAGTGCCGGTTGTAGCGACGAGGGTCCGAGCCGTCCCGCGTGGCGACGGCGTTGAAGCCGCTGGGGATCAATTCCGCATCCGCGATCGCGCCGGCGAAGTCCTCGCGATCGAGGCGGACGCGGGCGCGTCCCGCGCGCGCGACGTGCTCGATCTCGCCGGCTCCGGCCTGGGTCGCGAGCTCGATCGCCTCCGTGAACTTCGCATACGCGGAATCGAGAACCTGCGCGGGCTGCATCAGCGGTCCGCCATCGATCGCCATCTCGCAAAAGCCCTCGCCGAGGCCGACGAGCGCGTACGCTCCGTACGCACGCACTGTCGCCTGGAACTCGACCTTGTCTGGAACGGTCGTTTCATCGACGTCGCCTAGCCTGCGGAACACGTCCTCCGCCTGGAACCGCGCCGTGTGCAGCGGCGCGTAGGTGCCGTACGTCCCGCCGCACGCACCCGTGGCGAGGTTTCCGTTCGATGACGTGATCTGGCGGGTGCCCCATTGCTTGTTGAGCAGGTTGCCCGACGCGCCGACGAACTCGTCGGAGTGGACGGCGGCGGCAGCGGCGTAACCGTCCCACGCGCACTCGAAGTCAGAGATGACGCTCGCCACGAGGGTCGCGATGAGCTGCGGGTTATCGAGCGCGTCCGCCGGGACGACGCCCGGCAGGTCGACGTCCAGCAGACTGCCGACATCGCATCCCGCGGTGAACAGTGCGAGCATCAGCGTGGCCAAGGCCCCGCGCGATCGGGCGAGGCCGAGCTTCGACGGAGCGGCGCTACACGCCGCCGGGCCGCCCGCGATCCCCTCGATCCACGAAGTCCGATCGTCGTTTCTTTGCGATAACATGGCGAGCTCCTTAGAACGCGACGCGGAGGGTAGTTGTGAACCGGCGCACCGTCGGCCAGCCTTCCTGATTGAAATTGCTGAACGCGGTGCCGTTCGTATTTCGTGTCTCGACGTCGACAATCTTGACGCCGAACGACGCATCCTGGGCGAGCCATAGATTGGCCGCGTTGTCCGCCTGGATGGTGATCGAGGCGCTCGACGCGCCGATCCGCCCGACCCACGATGTTGGCAGCGTATACTTGGCCGAGATCGTGCGCAGCTTCGCGAAGCCGGCGTCGACCACGCCGGTCTGAGGGCCGGACGATGGCTCGAGCAGCTCGTAACCCAACAGGATCGGGTCCGTGCGTTCGTTGATCGCGCGCGTGTTGCCGAAGAGGAAGTGACCGAGCGAGATGTCGCCGTTGCGAATGATGTGCCCGCCCGCGAAGTCGACGAGCCCGTAGAACTGGAGATTGCGGAACAGCGTCACGGTCGCGTTCACGCCGCCTTCCCAGCGTGGGAGCGGCTGGCCCCAATAGACGCTCGGGGCTTCATTGCAAGGGACCGGTGGCCCGCCGCCGCGGCTCAGGTTCGTGGTGCCGGGAGCGATCGGTCCGCCCTCACACAGGAGACTCGCAGGGTCCGCGACGCGCCGGCCGTCCGGGTTCGTGATGATCTCCGCCGAGACGATGCGGCGCAGGAAGAGACCGCCGAGGGGAAAGCCTTCCACGTGGAACTGGTTGCCGCCCACGCTCAGGGCGCTTTCTCCGCCCAAGCTGCGGACATTGCTGTTGTTCCTGGAATAGGCGATCCCCAGATCGACGCCGAGGTTGTCACCACGATAGACGTTCGCGGTCACGCCGATCTCGAACCCGCGATTGCCGACCTCTCCGATGTTGCGAAATTGGTTGCCCGGGAAACCGCGCGAGCCGAGGGCGGGGACCGCGACGATCGCCTGCGATGTGCGCTGGTCGTAGTACGTGAACTCGAGCCCCACCCGGCCGCTGATCAGGCTCGCATCGAACCCAGCCTCGAGCTCCGAGCCCACCTCCGGTTCGAGGTCATCATTGCCGATGTTGTCCGGTGTCAGGGTGGGCGTGCCGCCCTGGCCGATCTCGGGCCGGTACGTTCGGACCGCGTCGAGCGCCGCCGGCTGCTGGCCGGCCTTGCCCCATGCTGCGCGCAGCTTCAGCTGGTCGAAGGGCAATGTTTCGAAGGCCGGTTCCTCCGAAAGCACCCACGACAAGGACAGCTTCGGGTAGACCACGAAGTCGAAGTTCTTGCCGAACGCGCTGTTGTCATCACCACGCACGGCGCCCGTGAGGAAGATGCGGTTCTTCCATCCGATCTGCTCCTGGAAGAACACGCCGAACGTCTTGTTCTCGAGGAATTCCTCCGTTGCCGTCCTGTCCGCGCCCGAACTGATCGTCTCGAGCTCACTGACCGCGAATATGTTGCCGCTGGCCTGCACGTCCTCGTTCTCGCGCCGGTAATACTGCACTCCGCCGGTGGTCGCGAGCGTCAGCTCAGGCAACGGCGTGACGTTGAGCGTCGCCGAGTAATCGACGTTGGTGTACTCGGACCGCCTCGTCTGCACGGTCTTGCCGCCACGCGGGTTCAACGTGCTGGGCGGAACATCGGCGGCGAGACGCTTGTAAAGCTCGCTCGCCTGCGCCGTGCCAAAGTCCCCGCCGACCGTGAGCTTGTGCGTGAGGAACGGGAACGGACGGTGCGTCGCGCTGAGGCTGATCGTGGTACGGTCCAGATCCTCGTAACCCTGCACGTCGCCGTCCTCGAACCGTTCCGGCAGGTAGCCGATGAATCCGCGGAATGGACCATCCACGGCGCTCGGCAGCTCGCTACCCTCCTCGCAGCCGGGAGCCGGACACGCCCAGATGATCGATGTCGTGATCGGCTGGTTAGCAGAGGCGAAGGACGTCCGGCTCCGCACCATGCCGAGATTCAGATTGAAGTCGGCGATCTCGCTCGGCGTGTAGCTGAGGTTCGCCCGCGCCGACAGCCGGTTCTGCCAGTTGTAGCTGACCGGCCCCTCGTCGCGATCGTAATCCCCCGAGAAGTAGTACCTCACCTCGTTCGAGCCGCCACGCACGTTCGCGCCGAATGACAGCGGGGTGCCCGTCGTGAACCAGGGGCCGAGCCCCCGTTCGCGCTCGGACCGCAGCACGTTGAACTCGACGACGTCTCCGGGTGAACAGGTTCCGGACGTGCCGCCGCACGTGTAGTAGACGGACGGGAACAGGTTCTCGGGGTCGGGAAGCCACGCCGCACCCTGC
>JBOHRM010000801.1:0-2812 GCA_050732715.1 Longimicrobiales bacterium | reverse complement strand
CGATTACTTCCGCCAGGAGATCGGCTTCGTCGACTGGGTTCGCGACCGGAACGACGCCGATGTGCACATCCTGATCACCTCGCAGGAGACCGGCGGCGGTGGCGAGGCGTACGAGCTGGATTTCCTCGGCCGCGGCTCGTTCGTCGGCCAGGATGTCAGTCTCCCGTACACATCGGATGTGACCGACACGGAGGACGAGGTTCGGCGAGGTGTTGCGCGCACGCTCCGCCTCGGGCTCGCGTCCTACGCCGCGCAGACCGCGTCGGCCCCTCGGTTCGACATCGTTTACGAGTCATCCGACGAAGACGAAACCGGCGCGCCCTTGCCGGCCGACCGCGAGCAAGACCCGTGGAACCTGTGGGTCTTCCAGGTTGGCGTCGACGGCTCCGTCGAAGCGGAATCCCAAACCGACGAATGGGATTTCGGTGCCTCGTTCTCGGCCTCCCGCACGACGCCGTTCTGGAAACACGGCTTCGCGCTCGAGGTCGGCTATACGCACGACAGCTTCACGTTCGAAGATGACGGCGAGCTGCGCACGCTCACCGACATACGCCGCTCGTTCGAGACCGTGGCCACGAGCGTCCGCAGCATCGGCGGGCGCTGGTCCGCGGGCCTGCGGTCCGGCGCGGCCACTTCGACGCAACAGAACCTCGACTTCGAGTTCTTCTCCGGCCCGGCGATCGAGTACAGCTTCTTCCCCTATGACGAGTTCACCCGCCGCCAGCTGATCCTGCTGTACACGGTCAGCGGCAACTATGTGAACTATCTGGAGGAGACGATCTTCGACCAGAGCAAAGAGATGCTCTATCGCCAGTCGCTCGCGCTGGCGTTCGGCGCCACGCAGCCGTGGGGCGAAGCGCGCGCTTCGGTCGGCGGGTCGCAGTATCTGCACGACTCGTCGAAGTACAGCGTCGAGCTGGACGGCGGGTTGGAGTTCCGTATCGTGCGCGGGCTGTCGTTGGACGTATCCGGCGAGGTCGAGTGGATAAGGGACCAGCTGTCGTTGCCGAAGGAAGGCGCGACGCCCGAGGAAGTGCTGCTCAACCAGCGCGAGCTCGCCACCAACTATCGCTACGAGCTGCAACTGGGGCTGAGCTTCCGTTTCGGGTCGCCGTTCAATAACATTGTCAATCCGCGGCTCGACGATCTGGACTGGAGGTTTTAGCTCATGCCTTTTTACGAGTATGCGTGCCGGACCTGTGGCGCGCGGTTCGAGGAGCTGCGCAGGATGGAAGAGCGCCTCTCGGCGCCCGCCTGCGCCACGTGCCGCAGTCGCAATACCGTGCTTCGCCTTTCCGTACCCGGCATGGTCGGTGCGGCCGCCGGAACCGCATCCGATGCGTTCACCTGCAGCGGCGGCGATCCCGGCGCATGCTGTGGCGGAGCGTGCTTCACGGAGTAGAGACGGGTTGCGAGTTGGCGGGTTGCGGGTTGCGAGTTCCCCGGCCGCCGCCCGGTTTCAGGGGATCGCTGGTGGCGGCGACAGCGCCATGGAAAACTGATTAAGACTTCCTATCCATTCAGCCCTGCCGGCCGAAGAACTTCCGTACTTCAATGAACACGGCGCGTACGAGCTTCGCTTCGCGCGCGCTCAGGTTCGCACGCCGGAACACTGCGCGCAGTGTGCGCAGGATCGACTCCGGCTCACGCGCCTTGAAGAACTCGATCGTGTCTAGTGCGCGGCGCGTGTCGTCGAACAGCGCGCGCAGCTGCGCCGGCGTCACGGCCGCGGCGGTGCGCTTCGGCCGAGGTAACACGGGCTCACGTTCGAGCGCGGCCAGCCATAGCTCGTACCCGATCAGCAGCACCGCCTGCGCGAGGTTCAGCGATGGGTGGCGCGGATCGACGGGGACCACGAGCAAGCGGTCACACAGATCGAGCTCGGCGTTGGAGAGCCCCGCATCCTCGCGGCCGAACACGAGTGCGAGCGGCGCCTCGCGCGAGGCCGGCCAGGCCAGGAGCTCGGGCGCCGCCTGGCGCGGGTGCTGCCAGATGTACGTCGCGGCGCGACGGCGCGCGGTCGTGCCGACGATGTGGCTCGCATCCGCGATCGCGTCGCCGAGCGTATCGAAGAACTCGATCTCGTCGAGCAGCCGCTCCGAGCCGTGCGCGATGCCGGCGATGCGATAGGCGTCGAAGAGCGCCGGCCGCACCAGACGCTGGCGCCACAACCCCGTGTTGAGCATCGCGCGCACCGACCCGGCGATGTTGACCAGGTCCTGCGTCTCGTTCAATACAATGACGAACCGTTCCGCGAGGGTTCGTCCCCCGAGCCCCGGCGCGCCGCGAATCTCCTCTCCCCCGTGGCGACCGTTCGAGGTCAGCTTGGCCATGACGCGCTTCCCCGGCACCCCTTCACCCTGACCCGCTCCGCCCCGCGGGGGAGAGGGCATACTCTCTCGCGTGGCGGGCATGATCAGCGGCGCATCGATGCGCCCGTAAGCGCGAGGACGTCGTTATCTCGCAGAGAATACGTCATCGAAATCGTGTGATCCAGTGCGTCGTGACCGGCCACGAAGCTGCACGTTCCTTCGCGGCCTCGTAGCTTTCGGTAATGGATGACGTTGGCGAGCTCGAGGGCGTCGAGCGCCGGGCGTTCGTTGCGATCGCGAGCGCGCTGGTCGATGACGATGTCGGCGATTGGATCGCAGACGCGGCAGCGCCGTTGATCACACGGCTCGACCCGGGCGAACGGCGGCTGCTCGGGATGCTGTTGCGCGCGCTCGAGGCGACCGGCGCGATCGTCGCCGGCCGAGCGGGCCGATTCAGCGGCGCCAGCCGTGGCGCACGCCAGCGCGTCCTCGCGCGGCTG
>JBOHRM010000800.1:0-2002 GCA_050732715.1 Longimicrobiales bacterium | reverse complement strand
CAGACTGTTGAAAAAGGGATGGCGTCGTGGCGGTGCGATGAGTATCTTGTCGCGGGCACCCGATCCTCTTGCACAGAGCGCTGATGTTTCGGCGAAAAGACCGCGATCAGCAATCGACGTTCTGGATTCCAGCGAGCGAACTTCCCGCCACGCCGGTCAACACGTTTTATCAGAAGCTCGACCGCGCGCTGTTGAAGTCCGGCTTTGGCGATGCGGTGCGTGCGCTGTGCGCGCCGTTCTACCGAAGCGATCCGAAACAGGGGGGGCGTCCGGGCATCGATCCGGAGGTCTACTTCAAGATGCAGATGATCGGCTTCTTCGAGAATCTGCCGAGCGAACGCGCGATCGCAGCGCGGTGTGCAGACTCGCTCTCGACGCGGGCGTTTCTGCACTACGAGTTGAATGAGCGGACACCGGACCATTCCAGCCTGACGGTGATTCGTCAGCGGCTGAGTGCGGAAGTGTACGAGCAAGTGTTTGGTCTGATCCTGAAGGCGCTGAAGCAGCACAAGCTCCTCAAGGGCAAACACCTTGGCATTGACGCCTCCGTGCTCGAGGCCAACGCGTCGCTCCGCTCGCTCGAGCACCGACTGACGGGTGAAGCGTACGCTGAGTACGTGCGCAAGCTTGCCGAGGCCGCCGGTGTGGACCCTTCGGATGCGGCCGCGGTGCGACGCTTCGACAAGACGCGGCCGGGACGCAAGACGAGCAACACGGAATGGCAGACCCCGCACGATCCCGATGCGAAGGTCGGCCGCACGAAGCGCGGCGCGACCCGTATGATCTACAAGCCGGAGCACGTGGTGGATCTCGAAACAGGGGCCATCGTGGATGCCGATGTGCGGCCGGGCGATGAACACGATACCGCAGACCTGACGGGCCGGGTGGTGGAGGCCGAAATCCGCATGAACCGGGCGCTTGGCGAGCCCGAAGACACGCAGCGCGCGGAGACGGTGACGGCGGACATGGGATATTTCAAGGTGGAAGAAATCGCGCAGCTGCACGACCTCGAGTTTGAGACAGTCATTCGTGATCCGCTCAGCAACCGGCGTTTGGACAAGCTGACCGAAACCGAGCGTGCTGCGCTCGACGCGGCGAAGCATTCCGTCACGTCCCCAGGGGGCCTGGTATTCCTCAGGCGGCGCGCCGAATTCATAGAACGAGGTTTCCAACACGTCCTCGATTGTGGCGGTGCACGACGAACGACTCTGCGAAGACGCGCCAACATCCGTAAGCGGTATCTGATGCAGGCGATGGGTGCGAACCTCTCTCTGCTGATGCGGCATCTCACGGGTATCGGTACACCGAAACAGGCGCTCGCGGCATCCAGAGCGGCAATCGCCGCCATTTTGTCCTTCTTTTGGGTGTTCCTGCGTTCGAAAGTGGACGTGAACCCGGCAGCTTGGCGCGGTCGGCGCTTGGCTCATGCAAAAATGGGTTGATCGGGCCACCGCCGACTCCAATGCCACCGGCCGCAGCACCGGCGATCAGAAGACCGCTTGTTCAACAGCCTCTTAATAGAACGGGTCGATCGCGGCCACGCGACCGCGAACCTGGGCAAGACCAGGCACGCCGAACCGCTGAGGAGAGATGATGTTCTGGAAGACAACCGTATGGGCTGCCGCGCTGCTGCCGGCCTCCGCAATATCGATCGCCGCACAAGCCGTGACGGGAGCGAGCAACGGTGGGCAGGTAGACGGCGAAGCTTCGCGAGCCGATGTCCGTTTCGGCAACGTCATGCTGGACACGGGCGTGCGACTGAACTACGCGGAGACCGGTTCGCCGGGTGGCGATCCAGTCATACTGCTGCACGGCGCCACCGACTCGTGGTTCTCGTTCAGTCGCCTCCTACCGCTGCTACCCGCGGTCGTGCACGCGTATGCACTCGACCAACGCGGGCACGGCGACTCGGATCGGCCGCAGCGCGACTACGCGCCGCGCGATCTCGCGCAAGATGTCGTCGCATTCATGAATGCGCAGGGAATTGCGCGGGCGACCGTGG
>JBOHRM010000799.1:0-7087 GCA_050732715.1 Longimicrobiales bacterium | reverse complement strand
ATGATGCGAACGTGAGGATCGCAGCGACGCAGGCGCTGGGGGGTCTCGGCGGCAGCGATGCCGTCGAAAAGCTCGTGCTCATCGCGCGCGACACCGCGCGGCCACTCGTGGAACGCGATGCAGCGGTCCGCGCCGTCCTCGGTTTGGAGCCGAGCCGGGGTATCGCGGAGGCATCGCAGTGGGCAGGTTCCGAGAGCTGGCTCGAACGCTGGTACGCGGCGCGCGCCGTGGCGGCCGGCCAGTGGCACGACGTCGCGGCGTTGGTGCGACAGCTGGCCGAGGACCGTGACGGCCGGGTCGCGGCCGCGGCGATCCGTGCGTCGTCGTCGCTCACCGACTCCGTGACCGCGCCGTACACGCTGTACGTTCAGGCGCTGGCCTCGAGCGACGTCGCCGTGCGCGCGGCCGCCGCCGAAGGGCTCGGCCGCCGCGGCAGTCCCGCCGACCTCGGCATACTGTTGGAGGCCTACGATCGCGCGCAAAGCGACCGCGCGAATCACGCTGCGCTCGCCGCCTTGGACGCGCTCGCCGCGCTCGATGTCGAAGGGGTACCGGTGAGCCGTTCGTTCTTCCTGCGCTTCGAGCCTTCGCCCGATGCCGAAGTGCGCCGCCGGGTCGCGCAATACTTCGGCGCGGACGCTTGGGGTGATCCAGGCACGCGTGGTGCGGCGGATCGCGGACCGGCGTTCTATGAGCGCATCGTGCGCATGCTCGTGGCGCCGGATCTCGCGTACCAGGATCGGCCCCAGGTCACGGTCCGAACGGCCGCCGGCACGATCGTCATCGAGCTCGCCGCGGCGCGGGCGCCGCTCACCGTTCACAACTTCATCACCTTGGCGAGAAGCGGCTACTATCCCACGCGCGCGGAGCCCGGGCCGACACCGCTCCGCTGGCATCGCGTGGTGCCCAACTTCGTAATCCAAGATGGGGATCCGAGCGGGGGTGGGAGCGGCGGGCCGGGCTACGCGATCCGGGACGAGATCAACCCGCTGCGCTTCGGCCGCGGCGTCGTCGGCATGGCCCTGTCCGGACCCGACACGGGCGGCAGCCAGTACTTCATCACGCATTCACCCCAGCCCCAGCTCGATGGCGGGTACACGGCGTTCGGCCGGGTCGTGGCCGGTATGGACGTGGTCGATCGCGTCGTCCAGGACGACCCGATTCACTCGATCGAGATCGTGCTGCCGTGACGCAACGTACGGAACGTCGAACGGGAGGCGGCTGCGTGGGGTACTCGTCGGGCAGTGCAACTCGTCGCCGCCAGGTTCAGGTCCCGACGTCGCCGGAGCAGACGACGTCCGCAGGCCGCTCGCGTGATCGGACACTGTGCCGCTCTCGCCTCGGTCGTCGCCGTCGCGTGCGCCGGAACCGGTGCGATCGCGAGCGGCCCCGTCGTCCAGCCGTACGAAACGGAGGCCGTCGCCGGCACGTCGCTCGACCAGCCGCTACACGTTCTGTTCAGCTGGCGGATCGAGGAGCCAGACGGCCGATTCAGCGGCCACGGCGCCACCCGTGTCGAGCCGCCCCATCACGCGCGTCTCGATCTGTTCGGTCCGCGCGGTGAAGCGTACCTGATGGCCGCGCTCGTCGATATGGAGCTGCGCCTGCCGGCCGGCGCCGACGGGAGGACGTTGCCGCCGCCGGCGCTGCTCTGGGCGGCGCTCGGCATGTTCCGGCCGCCGGACGGCGCGCGGCTGACGGGCACGGCTCGCGAAGGCGAGACCACCCGCCTCGATTACGTCCGGGATGACGAGCGCTGGATGTTTCGGCTCGAGGGCGGCCGCCTTCGCTGGGCCGAGTGGACCCGCAGCGACGGCCGCCGCACCATCGAGCTGGAGGGAGACGCGGAGCACGGATTGCCCCGCCAGGCCGTCTACCGGGACTGGCCGGCCTTTCGTGAGCTTCGTTTGACGGTGGATGAAGTCAATGCAACACAAGGTTTCGATGACGAGATCTGGACGGTCGGCACGCGCTAGCGCGTACGCACTTCTGCCGCTGCTGCTCGTTTCGGGCTGCCTCTACGGCTTGCGCGGCGGCGGAGGCTTCCCCAGCGATGTGCAGACCGTGTTCATCGCACCGGTCGAGAACCGCACGAGTCAGTTCCAGATCGATCAGGAGCTCGCGCGCCTCCTCACCGAGCAGCTGCCTCGTTCGCTCGGCGTGCGCCTCGCCGGCGAAGAGGTCGCTGACGCGATGGTCACCGCGCGCATCACCGGCTACACCGACGTCGCGCAGAACTACTCGGCGGGACAACCCGGCACGGTCCGCGTCGACCAGCAGACCGTCCAGATCACGGCCGCCGTCCAGATCATCGACGTCAAACGCAACGAGATCCTGTGGGATTCGCAGAGCCTGGCCGGCCGCGGCGAGTATTCGCCCGAATCGCAGTCCAACGTCTTCGCCCAGAACATCGCGATCGAGAGCCTCGTCGATCAGATCATCGAGGGAGCGCAATCCCAGTGGTGACGGCGGGCACGCACGAGCGGGCCGGCGCGCGCCCGCTCGGGGACAGGACGGCGCGCGAGCGCTGTGTGCCCGATCGATCGTCGTCCGGCCGATGAAGGTCCGTCTCGCCACGCGAGCGAGCACGCTCGCGCTCGCCCAGACGCGAGCGGTCGCCGGCCGCATCCGCGCACTCGGTGAAGACGTCGATGTCGAGCTCGTTGTCGTCCAGAGCAAGGGTGATCTCGTCACCCATCTGCCGCTTTCCCGAATCGGCGGGCGTGGCTTATTCAGCAAAGAGGTCGATGTGGCGGTGTCTGACGGGCGCGCGGACGCCGCCGTCCATTCACTCAAAGACCTACCGACGCAATCGAGCGGGCTCACGATCGTCGCCGTGCTCGAGCGTGCCGACCCGCGCGATGCGCTGGTTCCGGCGCCAGGCATGCCCCGGCGGCTCGACGACCTGCCCCCAGGCGCGCGGGTCGGCACGAGCTCGCTCAGACGCCGATCGCTGCTCCTCGCCCGCCGCCCGGATATCGCGGCCGAGGAACTGCGCGGCAACCTCGATACGCGGCTCGCCAAGCTGCGCGACGGCGTGTGCGATGCGGCGATCGTCGCGCTCGCCGGCCTGCACCGCCTCGGGCTCGAGGCGTACGTCGGCGAGGCGCTCGATCCACCCGAGTGGCTGCCCGCACCCGGGCAGGGCGCGATCGCCGTCGTGGGGCGAGACGAATCGTCGCCGGTGCGCGCACTGCTCGAACGGATAGACCACGCAGGCACACGCGCCCAAACCTCCGCCGAACGGGCGATGTTGCGCCGCCTCGAGGGTGGTTGCCAGGTCCCGATCGGCGCGCTCGCCATCACCCGAGACGAGACGCTCACGCTGCTCGGATTCATCGGCTCGATCGACGGATGCCGCGGAGTACGCGGCAGCATCGGCGGAAGCGCGGCGGACGCCGAAACGCTCGGCGAAAAGCTGGGGGCACGGCTCGACGAGGAGGGCGGACGCGCGATCATCGACGAGGTGAGAAGCGCCGCCGCGGGCGACGTTCCGGCCGTGAGCCTGCCATGAGCACTCGCTTCGACCCGGACTCACGGATATTGACGCGCGCCGCGCTGATCGAGCGGTACCGCCGCCCGCGTATGTTCCGCCTCGTGTTCACCAACGGATGCTTCGACATCCTGCACCGCGGCCACGCCGAGTACCTGCTCGCGGCGAGCCGGCTCGGGGATGCGCTCGTCGTCGCCCTGAACACCGACGCCTCAGTCCGCCGGCTCAAGGGGCCGGGCCGACCCGTCGTAGCGGAAACCGATCGCGCGTTCTTGATCGCAACCCTCGCCTGCGTCGACGCCGTCACCCTCTTCTCGGAGGACTCGCCACATACACTGATCAGCGAGCTGCTCCCGGACGTTCTCGTCAAAGGCGCGGACTACCGGCCGGACGAGGTCATCGGCCGCGCCGAGGTCGAGGCCGCCGGCGGCCGGCTCACCCTGGTGCCGTACCGCAAAGGGCACTCGACATCCGAGCTCCTCGAGCGGATTCGCGCCAGATGACCATGGCTCCGCGTTCCAGCCGCGGCACCGACGAGCTCCGCGCCCTCGCAATCGAGCGAAACGTTGCACCGTTCGCCGAAGGCTCGTGCTCGATCGCCACCGGACAGACACGCGTGCTCTGTACCGCGACCGTCCAGGAGAGCGTCCCGGAATGGCGGAGAGGCGCCGGCGCGGGCTGGGTGACTGCCGAATATGCGATGCTGCCGCGCTCCACTCTACGGCGAACGAGCCGCGAGCGCGGCGCGCTCGGCGGCCGCACGCAGGAGATCCAGCGGCTGATCGGGCGCGCGCTACGCGCCGCGATCGACCTCGAGGCGCTCGGTGAGCGGACTGTGCTCGTCGATTGCGACGTTCTCGTCGCCGACGGCGGCACGCGAACCGCCGCGATCACGGGCGCCGCCGTAGCGCTGCACGACGCCTGCGATTGGTTGGTTCGAAAAGGAATCCTGACATCGAGTCCGATGCGCGAGCTCGTGGCCGCAACGAGCGTCGGCATCGTCGACGGCGAGGTGCGCCTCGACCTCGATTACCTCGAGGATGTGCGCGCCGACGTCGACCTGAACCTCGTCGCACTCGAATCCGGCGGCCTCGTCGAGGTGCAGGGCACCGCGGAGCACGGCAGCTTCTCGACCGATCGCCTCGATCAGCTCGTCGCCGTCGGGCTCGGCGGGATCCGCGCGCTGAACGCGGCCCAGCGCAAGGCGCTCGCCCAGGCCCAGGCCCGGGCACTCGCGCCGAACGCCGCACGGACACCGCCGTCCACCTGAGCCGAGGATACGACGCCGCTCGATGCACCGCGCGCCGCATCCGATCCTCATCGCCACGAACAGCGCCGACAAGGCTGCCGAGCTCCGTGCCATTCTCGCGCCCGTGTTGCAGCACGAGCTGCGAACCCTCGCCGAGCTCGACGTCCCGCCCCCGGAAGACGACATCGAAATCCACCACTCGTTCCGCGCGAACGCCATCGCGAAGGCCCGCTACTTCGCCGGCGTGACCGGTATGACCGTCATGAGCGACGACTCCGGCATCGTGGTCCACGCGCTCGGCGGACTCCCCGGCGTCCACTCGAAACGGTTCTCCCGCCGCACCGACCTCCACGGCCGTGCGCTCGATCACGCCAACAACACTCTGCTCCTCGATCGCCTCGTCCATCTGCCCGCCGAAGACCGCACCGCGCACTACACCTGCGCCGCCGTCTGGCTCGAGCCCGACCACGCCCCAGTCTGCACCCTCGCCACCGTGACCGGCGAAATCGCCCACGCACCGGCCGGAACCGCCGGCTTCGGCTACGACCCGATCTTCTTCTTCCCGCCGCTCGACCGCACCTTCGCCCAGCTCGCGCCATCCGTTAAGAACCAGCACAGCCACCGCGGCCGCGCAATCCGGGCGCTCGCCGCCAGCCTGGCACAGATTCCGTGAAGATTCCGAACGGATTCCAGGGTTGACCGGCCCCTCCGCGTCCCTTATCTTTCTCAGTTCCCGGCGGGGCGTGGCGCAGCCCGGTTAGCGCGCCTGCTTTGGGGGCAGGAGGTCCTCGGTTCAAATCCGAGCGCCCCGATTTCGCCCGTGTCCCCGGCGCCCGTAGCTCAGCTGGACAGAGCAGCGGCCTTCTAAGCCGCGGGTCACAGGTTCGAATCCTGTCGGGCGCGTCCCGATAAAGCCAAGCGCCACACCGAGTTTCAAGGTGCGGCGCTTTTGCATTGTAGGCTTCGCCGGGCTTGCGGTGACAATCCCGGTGACAAACGATCCGTCACCCGGACACCTGCAGGCGCCGTCGAACCTTCCGATCAGGAGCGTGGAGCCGGCAGTGATCCCGACCGGCCACGGGCCGAAACGGGCAGGGCTCGCCCCCCGCCGTCACGGCGGGGCAGCGTGGCCGGGCCCAGGCGCGGAGCGCGGCAAGCCGATCGCCGAGCTTGCCGGCGTGCTGGTCGACGTGGTACTCGACCACCTCCGAGCGATGCCGGACGTCGCCGAGGTGGCCATAGACCCGATCCACGAGCGAACGGCCGCCGTGCCCCATCTCCCGCGCGACCGTCCAGGGCGACACGGGCGCGCCACGGTCCAGCGTCTGCAGCCGCATCGCGCAGTACGTGTGACGGAACGCCTTCGTCCGGATCCCGGCCGACCAGCCGCAACGCTCGCTCAGCGCATCGAGAACCTTCCGTAGGTCGTTCACCATGCCGGAGCCATCGCGCCTGCCGGTCGGGAACAGCAGCCGTCCGGGCGGCGCCGCGCCGCCGAACACGTAGGCGCGGAGGATCTCTTCGAGCTGAGGCCAGAGCGGAACGACGCGGTGACTGGTCCGGGTCTTGAGCCGGCGCCAACCGTTCGGCCGAAACGTGATTGTGCGCCGGTCGAACGAGACATCCTCCGGCTGCAGCCCGAGGACCTCGCTCTTGCGTCCACCTGTCAGCAGGAACATCGCGACCAGCGGGTACGTGCAGGGCAGGGCGATGTCGTCTCGCTGGGGCTTGTACAGCCGCGCGGCCTCGAGGAACAGGCTCGCATCATGCGCTTCAAGCCATTCGGCTTCCTGCACGTTCGCGACCGGCTTATCCATCATCGCGGACACGGGGTTGAAGCCGGGCAGCACGCACGATTCCGCCTGCGCCCGGCGGTACAGGTTCGACAGCGCGTTGAGGTGGTGGCGGACCGTCTGACCGGAGAGCGTTCCGCCGCGCTGGCCGGGCAGCTTTGCCAGGGCCGCGGCCCAACGCTCGACATCGCGCACACCGATCGCGGCGAGGTTGCGGTTCGTGCCGAAAAATTCGACGGCGCGCTCGAGCCGCTTCTGGATCAGCCCGAGTTCCCGGTCCGTGACCCGGCCAGCTTCGGCCTTCAGGATGAGGTGGTGCGCGGCGAACGGCGCGAGCTCGGCATCCTGTTCGACACCGAGTAGGTCACGATTCCGGCGCTTCGTCTCCAGTTCCTCGACGCGCGCCGCGGCGAGCTTGCCGGCGACGTCCGGGTCCGTGGTCGCGCCCGCGGCACCGGAAGGGACCAGCGCCTCTCGCTTGCCACCGACATCGGAGTAGTCGCGGAAGTCGCCGTAGTAGCGGCCGGTCTTGAGGTAGACGCGAGATTCACG
>JBOHRM010000798.1:0-2372 GCA_050732715.1 Longimicrobiales bacterium | reverse complement strand
CCGTTGATGGTCATCCGCGCCGCGCCCGTACCCGTCGACCCGAACACGAACGTCGAGTCCGCGTCGCTGACCGTCGCGCCTTCCGGCGGATGAACCACGTCGAGCCGCAATGGCCCGGCGACTTGCGGTACCGCCGGCAACATAGCGGCCGAATCCGCGCCTGCACCCTCACCGGCTCGGGCCGAAGGCGTCACGTCGCCACGCGGCGGCTCCGCCGTCGCACACGACGCGAGCACGGCGATGAATGAAACGTTTGGGCCGGTAAGGGATGCTCTCGCAAAGGCGCGATGTACGCGAAGGGGCCGCCAAGGGGTCTTGGCGAATTCTCCGCGAGCTTCGCGCCTTTGCGAGAGCATTCCAACCATCCGCGAAAATGCCTCAGGCTAGTGATCCGTGGACCACTAAAGGTTTAGGTTCTCTTCAATCCGCCGGATGCGTTGCTGGCTCCGGCAGCGGCGGCGCCTCGCGCGAGGTGCCGAGACCGCGCAGCCACGCGAAGCCCGCCAGCGCGAGCGTCGCCATGGCGGCGGTCGTGCCCCAGCGCAGCAAGAGTGCACCGCCGACGGCGAACATCAATCCGAACAGGACCATGAGTGCCGCAATCACGCGCTGAATGTCTTTGCCCAGGTCCTGTGCCGGCGCGATGCCGGTCCGCTCGCGCTGGCGCTTCCAGCCAGGGCCTCCGGGCCGCACGCGGGTGTAGAACGAGTCCAGCTTGCCGTCGCTCTCCGGCTTCGTCAGCAGCATCACCGGCACCCAGATCAGCATCGTGATCCCGGCGGTCACCATCAGTCGCACGCCGAAGTCCTCGATCTGAAGGTCGAGGATCGGATTCTCGATCGACGTCAGGAAGCCGACGACGAAGCCGGCGACCATCGCGGCCAGCTCGGCCCACGCGTTGATCCGCCACCAATACCAGCGCAGCATGAGCACGAGCCCGGGACCCGTCCCGACCGCCAGTATCAGACGATACACCGTCGCCACACTCTCCGACTGGAACGCGGCGAACGCGGCGATCGCGGTGACGAGCACGGACGCGACGCGCGCGGCGAACACCAGCTCCTTCTGCGACGCGTGCGGCCGGACGAACCGCGCATACAGATCGTTCGTCATGTACGACGCGCTCCAGTTGATCAACGTCGACACCGTGCTCATGAACGCGGCGAGCAGCGATGCGACAACGATGCCGAGCATGCCGGCGGGCAGGAACTCGAGCATGAGCTTCGGATAGCCGAGCTCGCGGTCCTCGAGCTCCGGATAGATCGCGAGCGCCACGACGGCGACGATGACCCACGGCCAGGTGCGGACTACATAATTCATGAGGTTGAAGAACCACGCGGCCTTCTCGGCGTCGGCCTCGTTGGGCACGGAGGAAAGCCGCTGAATGAACTCGCCGCCGCCGTCGGAACGGCGGAACGCCCACCACAGCACCGCAACGTACGCAAAGAACGTGGTCGCCGTGATACCCGCAGTTCTCGACCATCGCACGAGCCCGCCGCCGGCGCCGAACTCGAAGGGCGTGAACGCGAGCACGTCGAACGCCGTGTGCTCCTGCGCGAGCCGCCCGACCTCGCCGAGCCCGCCGACATGGCTCACCGCGGCCCACGCAACGGCGAGTGCGCCGAACAGCGCGAGGAAGAACTGGAAGAAGTCCGTAACCACGACGCCCCACAGGCCCGCGGCACCGGCGTAGACGAGCACCAGCACGCTGACCGCGACGATCGCCCAGAGCTTGCCGTACTCACCGATCTCGAGGCCGAGGCTCGGGAAGATCTCGAGCCCATCCACCACCTTGACCATCGCGAGCATCGCGTAGCCCGTGCCGATCGAGCCAATCACCACGGCGAAGAGGAACCCTTTCACCGCGCGCAGCGTCGCCGCGGGCCGGCCGCCATAGCGCAGCTCCGTCAACTCGTTGTCCGTCACGATCTCCGCGCGGCGCCATAGCCGGGCGAACACGTAGATCAGGATCACGTGCGCGAACGCATACGCCCACCACTCCCAATTCCCGGCGATCCCGCGGTTGCCGACCACGCCCGCCACGTAGAGCGGCGTGTCGACCGAGAACGTGGTCGCCGCCATGGACGTCCCCGCCAGCCACCACGGCAGCGCACGCCCGCCGACGAAGAAGTCGACCATGCTCCCCGACGCGCGACGCGCCAGCCAGAAGCCCAGCGCGAGCGTGGCCAGCATGTATCCGACGACGATGACCCAATCGATCCCCCGCATGCCCGCTCCCGAATCAGGGTGGCCGCGCCCACCCGGTATGCCCTGCCCCGCTCCGGCAAAGCCGGTGCCGCCGGATCCACTAGCGCTGCCCGACCACCGCGTCCCGCGCCGCCTCGCTGCGCCAGTACTCGACGCCGCAGGCC
>JBOHRM010000797.1:0-2311 GCA_050732715.1 Longimicrobiales bacterium | reverse complement strand
GTCTACATCGACCTGTACCGGTATGCGCTGATCGAGAGCCACAATCCGATTTCCTACCCATGGCTGGCGGACGGGCAGAACCCCATGGCAACCACGTGGATGCTGGCCATCGCTTGGGCGGTCGTGTTCCTCATCGGTGGATTCATCTTCTTCTGGCGCCGAGAGGAGAAGTACGGCCGTGGCTGAGGCAATGGAAACCACGAACTCCGATCAGCGGCCGACGGTGATCGTCGACGGCCTTCACGTGGTGTACCGGGTGGTCACGTCATCGGGCGGCGATGACAAGGGGACGGCGGCGACGGCACTTCAGCGGCTCGTCCGGCGCCAGCAGCGGCCGACGATCCGGGAGGTGCACGCGATCAAGGGCGTGTCATTTATCGGGTACGAAGGCGACGCGATTGGCGTGATCGGGCGCAACGGTTCGGGTAAGAGCACCCTGATGCGCGCGATCGCCGGCCTGCTCCCTGCCACGGAGGGAACGGTGTATGCCCAGGGGCAGCCGTCGTTCCTCGGGGTCAATGCCGCCCTGATGAACAGCCTCACCGGTGAACGCAACGTCGAACTCGGCTGCCTCGCCATCGGAATGACGCGCGAGCAGGCCCGGGAGAGATACGACGACATTGTCGAGTTCTCCGGGGTCGGTGACTTCATCAAGCTGCCGATGCGCGCCTACTCCTCCGGTATGGGCGCACGGCTGCGCTTCGCTATCGCCGCCGCGAAAAGCCACGACGTGCTGCTCGTCGACGAGGCGCTGGCGACCGGCGATGCCGACTTCCGCAAGAAGAGCGAGCAACGGATCCGCGATATGCGCGAGGAAGCGGGCACCGTATTCCTGGTCAGCCACAGCATGAAGACCATCACCAAGACCTGTAACCGAGCGATCTGGATCGACAAGGGCGTTCTTCGTATGGACGGTGACGCCGATACGGTCGTCAAGGCTTACCTCGACGAGACTTCGTAATACCCGCTGGAGGCAAGAGACGTGCATGTCCTGGTCGTCACCGTCGTCCACAACCCGGAGGATGCTCGGATCCGCTACCGCCAGATTCGCGCGCTGCTCGATGCGGGCCACCGGGTCACTTACATCGCGCCGTTCGAGCGCTTCGGCGTGCCGGTGCCCGCGGATGTTCCTGGCCTGACCGGTGTTTCGGTGCCGCGTGCGGAAGGCCGCATGCGCCTGGGCGCTTTGCGCGCGGTGCGCAAGGCAGTGCGCAAGCACGCCGGCGGCAAAGACATCGTGCTGATGCACGACCCGGAGCTGGTGCTGGCGGTGGCGCGGCTCAGCGGGCTGCCGCCGGTGGTGTGGGACGTGCACGAGGACACCTCGGCGACCATGACGCTCAAGCCGTGGTTGCCCGAGCCGCTGCGCCCGCTGGGCGTTCGGCTCGCCTACTTCATTGAGAGCTATGCGGAACGCCATTACCACCTGATGCTGGCCGACAACGGGTACCGGGAGCTCTTCCGGCGCGAGCATCCGATCGTGCCGAATACCACCTATGTGCCTGAGCAGGTGCCTGCCCCCGGAGATGAGCGGGTCATTTACGTCGGGCACCTGACCAGGGCGCGCGGCACCGAGGAAATGATCGAGGTCGGTCGGCTGCTGCGGGGCACCGTGCGGGTCGAGTTGGTCGGCGACGCCGACGGCGCGATGCGACCGCTGCTCGAGCATGCGCACGCCGAGGGCACGGTCGTCTGGCACGGGTTCATGCCGAACGAGGAGGCCCTACGGCTGGTCGCGGGCTCGATCGCCGGCCTGTCGCTGCGCCATGACGAGGCGAACTACCGCAACTCGTGGGCGACCAAGGCGGTCGAGTACATGTCGCGCGGCATCCCGACGGTGAGCACGCCTACACCCCCGGCCCCGGAGATCGTGGAGCGCTTCGACGCGGGCATCATCGTGCCGTTCGGTGACCCCACTGCAGCAGCCGACGCGGTGCGCAAGCTGCACGCGGACCCCGACCTGCGGGTCGGCATGGGCAAGCGCGGGCACGATGCCGCGCTGGCCGAATACGCCTGGCCGGTGCACGCCAAAGAGTTCGTGCGGCAGTTGGAAACTTGGGCGCGGTAGTCGGCTGTCGGCTACCAAGCCCCGGTGACCTGATGCACATAATTCGTGACCTGGGGGTAGGAGATTGAGCAGAGTTTGAGAACCGTTTGATTGAAACGGTCGCTCAAACTACTCTAAGTTGTATGCCGGATCTCTCCGCTACCCTTGATGCGCTTCGGGCCGGGATGTCCGCCGCGCAGCTGGAACATGCTCGGCTGGAGTTCAAACAGCAGGACACGTCTCTCAAACGCACTGTGGAGATTC
>JBOHRM010000796.1:0-1941 GCA_050732715.1 Longimicrobiales bacterium | reverse complement strand
CCCCCGGTCCGGGGGAGAGGGTTAGGGTGAGGGGGACTCGACCTATCCAGCGTGACCGACGGCCGACTCGCGAAACGCGGGCATCAGCCCCGCCGTCGCGAGCGCCTCACGCGCCGCGCGGTAGCCTTCCTCCAGGAAGTAGGACGTGCGCGTGAAGTCGAACGTCGACACGCCGTCGAGCGCGGGTCGGACATACACGAGCCGCGGACTCGACCAGCCGTCCAAAGTCGCACGCTTGCGCGAGTACGTCACGATGTCGAACACGCGATGCTGCACCGCGATCATCCCCTTCGAGATCGTGTCCTGCGAGTCCTTCACCGCGCCCGCGCCCACATCCACAGCGATGATCAGGTCGGCGCCGCGCTCGGCCGCACGCGTGATCGGCAACGTGTCCAGCACACCGCCATCGACGAACGCACGGCCGTCGATCTCCGCGGGCGGGTAGAACACCGGCAGCGCACACGTCGCATACACCGCATCCGCCAGTGGCACATCCTCGCGCGCACCTGCGCCGAACCACTCCATCCTCCCCGTCTCGAGGTCGACCGCGTTCATCGACAACGGAATCCGCAGCTCGCCGAACGTCGTGACCGGCATCGTCTCCCGGATGTATTTCTGAAACGTGTCGCCCCGAAACACCGCGGGCTGACGGATCCCGTTGAACAACAGCGCCCACCGGTTCACCGTCACGATGTCCTGCTTCTCGAGCGCGCGCGCCCGCGGCGCCAGTGCCTCCCAACCCTGACCGCCACCGATGCACGCACCGACCAGACCGCCAATGCTCGTGCCTACGATCTCCGCAACTACCAGCCCCGATTCCTGGATCGCCCTCCACGCGCCGATGTGCGCCATCCCCTTCACACCGCCGCCACCCAGAACCAGCACCACTCGTTTCATCCGATCTTCCTTCTCCTCGAACCCGCCGTCGGGCCGACCCCGCCGCCAGCACCGTCGCCTCGACGTTCTTAACTCGCTCCTGACCACCGAGTTCCCTACCTCTGATGATGCCGCAACACCCCACGCGCCAACATGCTCCATCAGGGCTACGCGTCGATTCGGTTCGCCGGTTTGCGCCCGGATGACCCGGGGCGCAGGTCATCCGGTGGCGCGTCGGACATCCGGTTCGCGGGTTGGCGGGTTGCGGGTTGCGGGTTCTGGAGTCCACAAGGTTCGCGCGGCGGGGGCCCCCTCTGCGTGAGGCACACACGGAATCAGCGCGCCGAGACATTGGCGCCGACAGACAGAAGTCGTCGTGTAGGCAAAACCCGCAACCCGCAACCCGCCAACCCGCAACCCTCCCATCCCTTGACATCGCCGCGGGTCCCGGGTACGTTGCTATCGATATTCAGAATCATTCTTGACAGCGAACCGTCGCTTGATTGGAGTCATGGGCGAACCATTTCTTAGCATACGCGACCTGCACGCGGTCGTTGCGGAGGACGGCGCGGAGGACGGCGCGGAGATTCTGCGCGGCGTCAGCCTCGAAGTCGGCCGTGGTGAGATGCACGCGGTGATGGGCCCGAACGGATCCGGGAAGAGCACGCTTGCGAAGGTGCTGAGCGGGCATCCCGCGTACGAGGTGACGGAGGGCGAGGTTTGGTTCCGGGGCCGGAACCTGTTGGAGCTCGAGGTGGACGAACGGGCGCGCGAGGGTCTGTTTCTGGCGTTCCAGTACCCGGTCGACATCCCGGGTGTGTCGATCGCGAACTTCCTGCGCACCGCCTTGCAGTCCAAGCACCCGGACCGTGAGATCGACGTATTCGATTTCCAGGAGGAGCTGCTCGATCGGATGGCGCTGCTCGAGATGGACCGGTCGTTCGCGGAGCGTGCGGTCAACGACGGGTTCAGCGGCGGTGAGAAGAAGCGCAACGAGATTCTTCAGCTTGCGGTGTTGAAGCCGGAGCTGGCGATCATGGATGAGACCGATTCGGGGCTCGACAT
>JBOHRM010000795.1:0-1987 GCA_050732715.1 Longimicrobiales bacterium | reverse complement strand
GTCCGCGACCGACCACGTCGGCTCCGTCTGCCGCACGCGGGCCGCCGTCGATGCCGCGCCACCCGGCATCGCCGGCTCCCACGGCGCACCCGCGCGGATCAACCAGAACCGGTCATCCGGGCCCGCGCGCTCGAGCGTCGCGAGCGCCACCGACTTGAGCTCGTCGATCACCCGCCGGTCGTCCACCACCGCGGCCGTGCTCATCGAGTTGTCGAGCACGATCGCGACGGCCGTCGGCTCGTGCGTGGCCCCCCCGCTCTCGGCGAACGGGCGGCCCGCGGCGAGCGCGATCAGCAGCACCGCCGCGATGCGCAGGAGCATCAGCAAAAGCTGCCGCAGCCGGATGCGCCGAGCGCTCTCTTTCTCCGCGCGGCGCAGATAACGCAGCGCCGGGAAGACGACACGAGGCCCCTGATGCCGCTGGAGTAGGTGCAGGATCAACGGCACCGTGGCCACGGCGCCGAGGAAGAGCAACGCCGGACTGAGGAACCCCATCAACCCAGCCGTTCCCGCTTGTGGAGGTAGGCACGCAGCGCGTGCGTCATCGGCTGATCCGTCTCGACGACTACGTGGTCGATCTGCTGCGGGACCAGCTCTTCGCGCCACTCGCGCAGCGCGTGCGCCACGGCCTCGCGGTATTCGCGGCGCAACACCGGCACGCTGACCGGCAGCTCCTCGCCGGTCTCGGGGTCGACGAACCGCGCATCACCGAGCGCAGGCAGTTCGCGCTCACCCGGATCGAGCAGGTGGAAAACCATGACCTCGTGGCCGCGATGTCGAAGGAACCGCAGCGCCAGCCGCGTCGCCTCCGGGTCGACCAGCAGGTCCGACAGCAGCACGATCAGTCCGCGCCGACGCAGCCTGCCCGCCAGGTCACGCAGCGCCGTGCTCGCATCCGTCTTGCCCGTCGCCGAGAGCGGCCCGATCGCGCGCAGGATGTCGTGCCAGTGACGCCGTCCGCCGCGCGGCGCCACGTGCGCCCGCGTGCGCTCATCGAAACCGATCAACCCCACCGCATCGCCCTGACGCAACAGCAGCAACGCCAGCGCCGCCGCCAGCTGCTTCGCGTACCACAGCTTCGGCGGCAGCGTGTCCTCCGCCGATGTCCATTCCATCGAGCCGCTGACATCGAGCAGCAGATACGCGCGGAGGTTCGTCTCCTCCTCGAACTGCTTGATGTAATATCGGTCCGATCGGCCGAACATGCGCCAGTCGATGTACCGCAGATCATCCCCCGGCTGGTACATGCGATGCTCCGCGAACTCGACCGAGAACCCGCGGTGCGGCGAGCGGTGCAGCCCCGCGATGAACCCCTCGACGATCTCACGCGCAACGATTTCGAGACCGCCGAGCGCGGCCAGCTCGTGCGGCGCGAGCAGGTCCGCCCGGCGGGGCGCAGGGTACGTCGCTGCCAGATTCCCGTCCATCGATCCGCCGCAGTCTAGCGTTCGTGTGAGTCCACCGTCAATTTGTGGGCCGACACAGGTTTACACCCCTGATGACAGGAAGATCAGAGCCGTGAGCCAATTGATTCGAACGATCCTGACCCTCGGCACCGTCGCCACCGCCGTGCTCGTCCCGTTGTTCGCCGGCCACGCGCTCGCGGCGCACGCGTCACGGTACTACCTCTACTCGCTCGCCGCGCTCGCCGTCTCCGTTGTGCTCGGCGTCGTCGTCGTGCGTGGTGCTGTGGGCAGCGGAAGCCATCACGAACGTAGCCGCGGCGCATGACGACCAACGACCTGCACGCCGAATGATGCGGGGCGGCGGGCGATCATGGCCTCGATGCGGTTCCCGTTCGGCGCCGCCGCAGCCGTTCGAGACTTGTGGGATCATTCGGCCGGCTGGGCGTGACCGTGATGAACCACCGTTTCCGGCCGCCCGATTCAGCGAAAATGGTGCTCACCGTGGGTGTGATGCGGACCGCGACGGCGTCGCCCTATCCCAGCGGGGTTGCTGCCGAACCGCCGCCGGGCATGCCGTACAC
>JBOHRM010000794.1:0-5870 GCA_050732715.1 Longimicrobiales bacterium | reverse complement strand
GACTGACGCCGCCAGCCTGCCTCGGGAGCAACCGTCTTCGCCGGTGAAACCCATCCATCAACCCGAAACAGGCAACTTCCGATGGGTCAAATCCCGCTACCCAATTGGGTCAGATGCTCATCGGGGGTAGAAGGCTGCACACTCGCCGCCCGCCGCGCGGGCCTGCCGCTCGCGATGAGCACGACCGCGAACGCGATGCCGGCCCCGATCCCCAGCACGGCCAGGTCGAGCGTTGTTCGACCGAGGTACTGGTACCAGCGCCCGAGGAACGGGCGTGCAATGATGATGGCCAGGATGGATCCGAGCACAATACCGGGAACGGCGAGCTTCGCGCCGTGATTCCACGGCGAGCTTGGCGATCGGGTTTGTTGGCGAGGCACTCGTCGCGTCCGTGCGCGTTCTCCTTGACAGTATAGGAATAGCGGCTTACGTTCACCTAGACGCCATAGGAGAGGGCCATGACGGATCCTGAAGAGCTGACGACCGGTCGCCGGCGGCCGGGTGAGGGGACCGCGAGCTGGGACCGGCTGGTCGAGGCGATCGGCCGGTCGCTGGCCGCCACGCCGCGGGGGCTGGGGTGATCTCGGGAGTCCTCGCGCGCGTGCGCTCGTTTTGGCGCGGGCTGCGCCGGCGCGCCGCGGTCGAGACGGAGATGGTTGAGGAGTTCCGGCTGCACGTCGATCTTCGCGCGCAGGACCTGATGCGTTCCGGATTGACGCCGGCCGAGGCATTACGGCGCGCGCGCGGTGAGTTCGGCAATGCGGAACGACACAAGGAAGAAGCGCGCGCGGCGCGTGGTCTGCATTACTTCGATGGGCTTCGATTCTCGTGGTTGGACTTCAAGCTGGGCTTCCGGATGCTGGCGAGGTATCCGGGGCTGACGGTGGTCGGCGGGCTGGCGATGGCGTTCGCAGTCTGGGTCGGCGCGGGCACATTCGAGCTCATCGGTCAGTGGCTGCACCCCAGGCTGCCGCTGCCCGATGGGGACCGTATCGTGGGGATCGAGCTTCGGCACGTGGTCACGCGCGGCGAGGAGTCGCGCGCGCTGCACGACTTTGTCACCTGGCGCGACGAGCTCGAGTCCATCGAGCACATCAGCGCCTTCCGCACGGCCGAACGCAACCTTTTCGTGAGGGACGGCAGGGGCGAGCCCGTCGGCGAGCCGGTCGGAATTGCGGAGATCAGCGCGTCCGCCTTCCGGGCGGCAGGCGTGCGGCCGCTGCTTGGCCGCTTTCTCATCGAAACGGACGAACTTGCAGGCGCGTCTCCAGTTGTCGTCATCGGCCACGATATCTGGCAGACACGCTTCGGCGGGGACCCGGACGTGGTCGGCCGGGCCGTACGCCTCGGGAACGTGCAAAGCACCGTCGTGGGCGTCATGCCGAAGAAGTTCGCGTTCCCGGTGTCGCATGAGGCCTGGACTCCGCTCCGGCTGAACGTTTTGAACTACGCGCGTCTTCATGGACCCGGGCTGAACGTGCTCGGCCGTCTCGTCCGCGGCGTCACGCTGGGCGAGGCTCAGTCTGAGCTGGACTACTTGGGCGGGCGCACGGCCGCGGAGTTTCCGGACACGCACGAGCACCTGCGGCCACGGGTCATGGCGTACGCGCAGTCGATCTTCAGGCTATCGGAATCGGAGTCCGCGGCGCTGCCGTGGGTCAACCTCTTCGCGGTGATGCTCGTCGTCCTGGTCTGCGGCAATGTTTCGCTGTTGATGCTCGCGCGAGCGGCAACGCGCGAGAGTGAGATCGTGGTGAGGAGCGCCCTCGGGGCGAGTCGCGGCCGTATCATCATGCAGCTCCTCGCCGAGGCGCTGGTGCTTGCGAGCGTCGGCGCGATCATCGGCCTCGCGGCGACCGGACCCGGCCTGCGCTCCGCGATGTTCTTGATCGAAGGCAACCTCGGGCGCGGCCGCCTTCCGTTCTGGATCGACGACAGCGTTTCGCAAGCGACGATGCTATACGCCGCAGGGCTGACGGTGTTCGGCGCCGTCATCGCGGGCGTCCTGCCCGCGCTCAGAGTCACACGCGGCCTCGGCGTGCGGCTACGACAGGCGACCGCGGGCGGCGGCGGTCTGAAGTTCAGCGGAGTTTGGACGGTCGCGATCGTTGCGCAGGTCGCCGTTACGGTCGCGTTCCCCGTCGCGACCCTCTTCCTGCTGCGACAGGACGCTCTCATCCGGTCGTTCGATGCGGGATTCGCGGAGCAGCAGTACGTTTCGGTGCGGCTCGAACTGGACAGCGAGAACGCGTCGGGTATTCCCGCCGACACATCTCGAGCGCAGTTCCTCGCGCGGTTTCGCCGAACCATCGAGGAGCTCGAGCGCCGACTTCAGCCGAACCCGCCGTCGCGGGCGTGACGTTCGCCGATCGGCTTCCCCGCATGTACCACGCAACCCGTCAGATCGATGTGATCGAAGATGTGCGCGCGCCACGGGACTCCGTGCTCGGGCAAGAGGTGAAAGCCGCGTCCGTCGACGTCGACTACTTCGATGTATTGGGTGCACCGATCCTCGCTGGCCGCAGCTTCAACGCTGCGGATCTCGAGTCGGGTCATCGCGTCGTCATCGTCAACCAGTCCTTTGTCGACCGGGTTCTTCAGGGCCGCAATGCCATCGGCCGGCGTGTGCGTTTCACGAACCGAGAGTGGTGGGACCCATGGTCTCCCGAGCCGGGTCCGTGGTACGAGATCGTCGGCGTCGCGAAAGACCTCGGCATGAAAGAGCTCGGACAGGCGTCCGTCCCCGATGGTGCCGGGCTCTATGATCCGCTGGCTCGAGGGCAAATCCCGGTCTACATGGCTGTGCGCGTGCGGAGCGATCCGGCATCGTTCGGGCCAAGGCTACGAGAGGTCGCCCACGCGGTGGATCCGACGCTTCGCCTCTATGACTATCGGCGGATGGATGAGCTGCATCACGGCGCGCAGACCGCGCTTGCGAATCTATTGCGGATCACGCTACTGACGAGCTCGGTCGCGCTGCTCCTCTCGCTCGCCGGCATCTACTCGGTCACGTCGTTCGCCGTCTCGCGTCGGACGCGCGAGATCGGGATTCGTGTCGCGCTCGGCGCCGACGCACGCCGTATCATCGTCGCGATCTTCGCTCGGCCGCTTGCACAGGTCGCGGTCGGGATCGTCGCGGGAGCTGGTCTGGTGGGCGCAATGACGCGAGGCATCATGGGAGATCGTTCCATGAGCACCGCGCCGTCCGCGGAAGAGATCGGGCTAGTCCTCGCGAGTGCGGTGCTCGTGGCGGGCGCGTGCTTGCTTGCGTGCAGCGTGCCTGCGCGGCGCGCGCTCGCCGTCCAGCCGACCGAAGCGCTGAACGCGGACGGATGACACATCAGCCGATGCTAACGGATTCGTGATGGTCCCGGGACTCCTCGCAGGCATGCGCTCGCTCTGGCGCGGATTGCGACGGCGCTCCGATGTCGAAGCGGATATGGACGACGAGTTCCGCCTGCACGTCGATCTGCGCGCGCAGGACATCGTGCGCTCCGGACTCTCATCGGCAGAGGCGAAGCGACGAGCGCGACGCGAGTTCGGCAGCCCGGAGCGCTACAAACAAGAAGCGCGCATGTCGCGCGGGCTGCGTCGCATCGATGCGGTTCGATTCTCCTGGCTGGACGTCCGCTACGCGGTGCGTTCGCTTCGCAAGAAGCCCTGCCCCGTTGCGATGGCGGTTCTTTCGCTGGGCGTCGGGATCGGTGCATCGACCACGGTGTTCGGTGTAATCGATGCGCTGGACTTCCGCCCGCTGCCCTATCGCGAACCGGATCGGCTCGTCTGGCTGACCGAGGTTAGCTCGGTCAGGGCTCCTGGGTGCGTGGGTTGTCCTGACTACGCATCCGCGGCCACGGCAAGCGAGTGGCAGTCGCAGCTGACGTCTTACGAGAGGCTGGCGGCTCAGTCGCACTTCGGCCTCTACCTCGATGATGGCGACGGCCTGCTGGCCGGCCTCGCGCTCGGTGTGGCCGGCGCGCACGACGAGCACGGCGCCGTCGCACATGGACCCGAGGATTGCAGCGTCCGGGCCGGCGACGAGCGGCGGCGTGTCCAGGTACGACTAGCTCGTAGCGGTCGCGGAACTCCTTCAGGGCTTGTCGCATGCGTGGGCCGCCGAGCAGCTCGGAGGGATTGGGTGGGAAGACGCCGGAGGCGAGGAAGTCCATGCCGTCGACGGGAAGCTGTTGGCAGATATTCTCCCAAGTGGCCTGACCCAGAAGGACATCGGTGAGACCGGGGTCGCGTGGGAAGCACAAGAGCTTGTGCAGCCGGGCTCGGCGGAGGTCACAATCCAAGAGCAGCACCTTGATGCCCTGCTGTGCGTAGGCGACGGCGAGGTTCGCGGCCGTCGTCGGCTTCCCCTCCTCGGGTGTGTGGGGCTCGTCACGACGAGCGTGCGCAGCGACTGCACGGCGTCGGAGAAGAGCAGGTTGGTGCGAATCGAGCGGAACGCGCGTGGAGCGAACGTCAGGCCCATTGCGGGTCGATCTCGCCATCGGATTGCGGCGCCGGGACCGCGCATTCAGCTTGTTCAACGTCCGATGTCTAGAGAACCACCCCGCCGACCGACCAAGCTGTTGCAACTGACGCAACATCGTTGCATCGACGCTCAAAACACTGCACCACCCTGGTCAAGCGGACTGCGACACCGGCACCAGACCCCGCCGGTGAGCGTCAACGGTCAACGCGGAGTCAGCTTCAGCAGGCGGCCGGCGCCGTCATGGTCGCCGTCCTCGAGCAGCCAGATGGCGCCGTCGGGTCCCTGTTCAATCTCGCGCAGCCGGTTGCCCATGGGGAAGCGCTCCACCTCGCAGATTTCGCGAAAAGCCAGCGGGCAGTCGAAGGAGACGCGGATCAGCGACCTGGAGGTCAGGCCGGTGATCAGCACCGCGCCCTGCCAGTCCGGGAAGAGGGCGCCGGAATAGACGATCATGCTGGTGGGCGAGATGACCGGGTTCCAGTATGTATCCGGGGCGCGGAACTCAGGCCGGGTGTCGTGGCCGGGGATGTCGGGCCCCCGGTAGTGGTCGCCGTACGCGACCACTGGCCAGCCGTAGTTCCTGCCCATCTCGATCTTCTGGAACTCGTCGCCGCCGTTGGGCCCCATCTCGAGCTCCCACAGCGTGCCCTCGGCGTCGAAAGCGAGCCCGAGCGGGTTACGGTGGCCGTAGGACCAGATCTCCGCCGTTACGCCGCCTCTGTCGTACATCGGGTTGCCGGGCGCCGCCCTGCCGTCGAGCGTCAGACGCAGCACGGCGCCGAGATTGTTGCTCGTGTCCTGAGCCGTTTCCGGAATCCATCGATCACCGGAAGTGATGAACAGATGTTCGCCGTCCGGCGAGAAGGCCATGCGGTGGGAGTAATGGTTGTCCTGCGCCACCTTCGGCGTCTGCCGCCACAACGCTTCGAAGTTGTCGAGCCGCATGGCGTCGAGGTCAAGCCTACCGCGGCCCAGCGCAGCGCCACGGGTGTCGGCATCGCCGGCTTCGGCCCAGGTCAGGTAGACGAGGCCGTTGTCGGCGAAGTCGGGATGCAGCGCCACGTCGCCGAGGCCGCCGTGGCCGCCATAGTCCACATCCGGCACGCCTGCGATGGCCTCCGAAACTTCGCCGTCCTGCGTCACCACATGCAAGCTGCCGCGTTTGTCCGTTACCAGCAAGCGCCCGCCGGGCAGGAAAGTCATGGCCCAGGGTTCGCCCAGGTCGGCCACAATCTCGGCCTGGAAGGGCGGCGAAATGTCGACGATACGCTCCGGCTGCGCGGCCGCATGGGGGCCAGAGGCGCAGGCGGCGGGCGTCGCCGCCCCGACGACCGTGACGCACGTCCACAGGAAATCACTTCGCTTCATCTTGGCTCCCCCGCCGCGA
>JBOHRM010000793.1:0-3488 GCA_050732715.1 Longimicrobiales bacterium | reverse complement strand
CGCGAGGACGGCCCAGAGCCAGCGGCGGCCGGGCCGCGCGGAGCGCGCGGCGGCCTGCGGTCCGCCCACCCATATCCCCGCCGCCGCCGAGGCGATGCTGACGGCGAGCAGGAAGCCCGCCGTCGCGAGGAAGCCCTGGCCGGTGTAGAGCAAAAGGGCCGAGCCCGCGGCCATCGCCGCCCCGAGCGCCGCGCCAGCCACGAACGTCACGGCGCGAGACGGCCGTAGCCGCTGCGGTAGTACACGAGCGGCGCGCCCGCGCGGGCATCGCCGCTCAGCACCTCGCCGATATAGATGGTGTGGTCGCCGCCCGGGTACGCCTCATGCACACGGCAATCGACCCAGGCGAGCGCCTCGTCGAGCACCGGTGCGCCACTGATCTCGATGTGATGCGCGATACCGTCGAACTTGTCGCCGAACTCGAGCTCGGCGAATTGGCGGGCGATCCTTTCGGCGTCCGACGGCAGAACGTTGATGGAAAAGCTGCCCGCATCGCGAATGCAGTCGTGCGAATCGGCGCCGCGGTCGACGCAGACGAGCACGAGCGGCGGCACGAGCGACAGCGAAGCCACCGCGTTGGCCGTAAGTCCGCATGGGCGGCCGTCGCCCGCGCGCGCAGCGACGACCGCCACGCCCGACACCCAATGACCGAGGATGCGCCGGAACTCGAACGAATCGATGGGCTGCAGTTCGGGCTGGTGGCCTCCCAACACTCACCCTAAGTTGACCGTTCCCGTTGACGGATCCACACGTGAGACCATGAAGGCGGCAATGCGACGCGGCCGATCGGTCAGCCTCCTGATCACAGCGATCTTAGCGGTTGCGCCAGCGTGCGACAACGTGAGCTGGGGCGGCGCCGATGTCGCGGTCGTGCCGCCGCCACCTCGGTCGGTCGCGGCGCCCGGCGAGGCTTCGCCGCTCGCCGAGGAGGAGCTGCCCGAAGGTCCGATCCTCTACTACGTCGCGCGTTCTGGCTCGGGTGCGACGATGGTGCCCGTGGGTGAGATCACGGGCGACTCGATGATGACGTTGCGGGCCCAGTCGGATCCGCGCCTGTTCGCCGACCGCTTCATCGCGGAGCAGTTACGGCAGGGCTCCGAGTTCGTGTTGTTCCGCGATGGCGTCCGTGTCGGCACGCTCGTCGTGCAGTCCGCGGCCGCGCCGGCGGGCGATGCGTGCACGGCGCTGCCGCGTGCAACGGGCTCGCTCGAGCTCAGCCCGCAGGCCGCCGGCACGACCGAGTTCCTCGCGGTCTCCCAGCTACACGCGCCCCAGGTCCCGCGCCGCATCGAACCACGGCTCGAGACTACCGGGAACATGAGGTTCGTCGCACCGATCCTGGCCGAGCGCATGCTGCGCAGTCGCGCCGCTCAGCTGCCCGCGAGCTGGCAGCGCGCCATGAGACAGGTCAAGCCGTTCCCGGTCACGACCGGCCAGGCACCCGCGTTCGCGGCGACGTTTCTCGTCGGCGACACACTCGGCCCCGGACCTCCCGGGCCGGGGAGCTACTCGCTCTTCTTCCTCGCCGTGCCATCACCTGCACAGGTAGGGTGGGACACCGTGTTCGTCGATTTCCATGACTACGCTCGACAGGGCAAGGCTTCGCCGCGCGTCATCGATTTCCTCGACTGGGACCGCGACGACAACGTCGAGCTGCTGCTCCAGGTCTACGGCGTGGCCGGCAGCTGGTTCGAGACGGTCGGACGCCGCACCGACGCCGAATGGCACCGCCTCATGAGCGACCGGTGCGATCCCGAAGGCGCCGCGCCAGACCCGGCCGCGCCCGGCCAAACGGGCACACGCATCCCCGTGCCATCCGCCAGCCCCGATACCACCACCGATTGAGCAACCACAATTCGAATTCGGCGGGACCGCGACGGGCGGCTTGGTCGGTTGGCGCATCGGGCCGTGCCAACTTTCTGTGGATCCGCAGGTTGTCGGGCATCACGGATTTGGGTATACTTTGCGTAACATAGGCGAACGGGGTCTACCGGAAGACCGGTGTGAAGCCGGCGCGGCCCCGCCACTGTGAGAGGCCCGACCGCTCGAATGAGCGGACGGTGTGGACCGATCGAACCGGGGTCCCCGCGCGACGCAGTCGCGTGAGGTACGGGAACGCCACTACGCGCCGGAGCGGCGTGTGGGAAGGTGATTGGTCCGCCTCCAGCCAGGAGACCGGCTCCGTTCGTGCCCGTGATGACCTTTCCAGGGAGGGGTTCGGGTTTTGCGACGGCGCCATTTGATTGGCCGTTCGATCCGCCCTTCCCGTCCGAACAGGACGGGATTTTTGTTGCGCCTTATCCTCACAGCGCTCGCCTGCATCGCGGCCGCCCTGGGCTGTGCCGACTCACCGCCGGAGCTGCGGGTCGGTGACGGTGCAGCCGCGCAAGGAGCGGACACGAGCTTCTCCGCGCGGCGGCCGGAGGCGGGGCGCGCGCCGGAAGCATCCACGCCGGACGTCATCGAGGTCATCGATGACGCCGGCTACCTCGTTCGCCTGAGCGCGCCGGCGCGCAGGATCCTCTCGCTGATCCCCGCCCGCACGGATGTGCTACTCGCGATGGGCGTGGTGGATCGGTTGATCGCGCGCACGCGCTATGATGAAGATGCACGGCTCGCGCATCTGGCGTCGCTCGGCGATGCGCTGACCCCGAGCGTCGAGTGGATCGCGGCCGAGCGGCCGGACCTCGTGATCGCGTGGCCGGACGCGCAATCGCGCGATGTGGTGCAGCGCTTGATCGAGCTCGGTGTCCCCGTGTACGGCTCGCGTGTCGAGACACTGGGTGACATCGATCGCGCGATCCGGCATCTCGGCCGGCTGCTCGCGCTCGAGACGCGAGCGGACTCGATCTCCCGCGCGATCCGTGCCGAGCACGATCGTGTGCGCGCCGCCGTTGCCGGGCGTGACCGGCCCGGCGTGCTCTACTTGATCGGCCTCGAACCCGTGATAGCCGCGGGACCGGGCACGTTCGTGCACGAGCTGATCGACATCGCGGGCGGCCGGAACATCTTTGCCGATGTCCAAGCGCTGTGGCCGCGCGTCAGCCTCGAGGAGATCGTACGCCGCGACCCCGCGGTCATCGTGATGGCGTCGGGCGATGTTGCGGCGGGCGATCTCGCGAGACGGCTCGCGGCGCGCGCGGGCTGGCGCAACGTCACGGCGGTACGCACCGGGCGAGTGTACCGCGTCGATCCGTCGGTCTTCAACCGTCCCGGTCCATCGGTCGGCGAAGCCGCGGCCGAGCTCGGCCGACTCCTGCACCCGGACGTTGCGGTGGGCGGTGCTCCGTGAAGGTGGCCGGCGACACCGAGCGCCCTGCTCCCAGCCTCCGCGCCGCGGAAGGCGCACCGCGTCGGCTCGCTGCTTCGCACGTGGAGACGCGCGCGCGGCCGGATGGCCGAACGGACCGAATCGCGATCCGCCTGGTGATTCTCGCGGCGATCACCGTGACAGCGGTGATCCTGAGCATCTCGGTGGGTGCCGCGCC
>JBOHRM010000792.1:0-5944 GCA_050732715.1 Longimicrobiales bacterium | reverse complement strand
CATAGATCCACGCGAGCACCGCGAAAACCGTACTCACTCCGAACGCGGGCTCATGGAGGAAGGGGGACGCAGTCATGGACAATTCCGACCACGATGTCCGGAACGCCCCGTTCGTTCGGGAGGCGCTCCGAGCGGCCCTCGAGGAAGGGGTTGTTGTATATGAAAGCACAACCGCAGCGTGAGGCCGGCACCGGCGCCTGAAGCGCCCGAGGACGTCAGACCTCCCCTGGAAAACGATCCCGTCCGAGTGGATCACCGGCTACGCGGTCATGACTCGGTATCCCGAGCCTGGACCAACGGATTTCAGCCATTCAGGATTCGCTCGGGAGGTCAGCACGATTGACGGGAGTATCAGACTCGTGTAGGGCCGTTTCAACAGCCGTTCTCAACGGCGGGATGTCCTTCTCCACCACGCTCCAGACAGCATTGAGGTCGATATCGCCGTAGTCATGCACCAAGACATCCCGCATGCCGGCGACCTCTCGCCATGGGATTTCCGGGTGACGGTTCTTGAAGTCCTCCGTAAGCCGTTTGGCTGCCTGCCCGACGATCTGTATCTGGCGTATAATCGCGTCTTGGAGCACGTCATCGAGGTCGAACGCGGCTCGTCCGGCAACCGCACGGCGCTCGATCTTCTCGATGGCCGTCAAGATGTCTTGCAGCCATTCCTGGTTTCGTTCAGGGCGGTTGCGGGCGATCACAGTGGACGCGCGCGTCGGATGATCTTGGGTCGCAGCCGGGGTTTCAGGCCTGCCTCGGTAACCACGTCCACAGCGCACCCGAGCAGCCCTTCTAGATCAAACTTGAGCCCTGCCAGGTCAACTAGGCTACGCCCGGGTTCCAGCCGCACCAAAACGTCGACATCACTCGCCTCATCTGCTGTCGCGTCGGCGACGGAGCCGAAGATGCGCACATCCTTGGCCCCTCGCCGGTCAGCCAGTTGCAGGATCCGGTCACGGTGCGACCGTAGCTCGTCCAGCGTGATCGGTGCTCCCCCGGCTCGTATCACCATCCTGTGGCTGCCTCCGCGAAGTTTACCTCGACGTTTCGTACCCCGATCGTGAGGATACCGCTCAGCGATACCCTTTACAACGCGCTCGCGTTTGGGATGTCCGGTCTCGCGAGGCATTCGCGCCTTGCTCTATGAGCGACGAACCCGTCGCCGAGGATTCCGTGACCGCATCCGTTGAGACGCGACCATGTACGACGAAATATCCGAACCTTGCCGTTTAGCCGGTGTGCTGGCGAGAGGTGTGCTTTGGCTGGGCGCCGCGGAGGGCCCGGCGGTCCAAGAACGAACCGATGTGAGCCGCTACGCGGTTCGTGTCAACGTCCAGCCACTGCTCGGCGATGCGCACGGCCCGCGGCTGCTCGAGCTCCTCAACGCCGCGTGCGGTTGAGGCGACCCGTACCCGCCTCTTGCTTCCCGGCGTTGATCGCGTAACCTGTCCCGACCTCCGACACTTCCCAAGGGAGACAGAATGAAGACATCGACGCGATGCTGCGTGCGTTCGGCCATCCTCGCCGTCGTGTTCGCCGCGCCGAATACGGTTGTTGCCGCCGCCCAAGGCGACATCTCACTGACCGCCGGCTCGGGCGTCTACGCGTCCGACGCGTTCTGCCTCGATACGGACGCATTCTTTTCGGTGTTCGAGCTGAGCGGCGGCGGCGACCTCGTCGGAGGTTCCGTGGCCTACTCGAACGGTGCGTGGCCCTGGTCGGGACCACCACCTGCAGGGGGGTTGGCTTCGACTGCGAATCCAAGGGGGCCGACCCTGAATCGAGGCGCCTGGAGCCGCACATTCGAGTCAGGGGCGTTTCAGGAAGAACAATTTTTGACGCACGGGAACGCGGTCCGGATCATGGCCGAGACCTTCCCCGTCGCATTGCTTGCTCGGTTGCCCGGGCAGCGTGATGGCACTCTCGGCGGGATCAACCGCTACGTCCGTCCGTTCATTGGTGCGGGCGTCCAGATAAGCGGCGATGGCGAGGCAGCGCCGCCCGGCAATGGTCGAGAATCGCCGACATTCGGTCTCGAGGGCTCCACGAACTTTATCGTTTCCTACGGCGCGAGGCTGTATCTGCCTGCGCGAGATTTGCCGGTCAGAGCGGTGCTACTCTATCGCGGGAACACCATGTTCGTGAGCGATGTCGTGTACAGAACACCTGACAACGGAACGCTCCGAGGCGATGGCGAAACGCTGACCTGGGGTGAATGGGGCATCGGCGTGAGCCTGCGAATCGGCGGCTAGAACCACGCGCCGGACTATGGATCCGGCTGCAGCGCGCGGGTCCGATAAACGTGGGCTGAGTCTGGCCGGCCTGTCGCCTCGAACACTTCGGCGAGCGCCGCGGCAATAGCAGGCAGATCCGCTTCCCGGCCGGATCGTTGTTGGAGTTCGCCCAGGGCGAACCTGAGGGCGGTCTCCGCCTCTGCAAAGCGGCGTTGCTCGAGGAGTGCCTCGCCGAGCCAGCGTCGTGCGATTGCGAGGCGCTCGACGACCCAGTCCGGCCAGTCGGACGCTCCACCGCTGGGTGTATTCGCCGCGTATGAGTCGATTGCGTGCCCTGCAGCCTCCTCGGCGGCGCTCGGTCTGCCCTGCCGTAGCTCCGAGCGCGCGAGGGCAGTCCAGGCGTCGCCTAACGAGGGATGGTGTAGCGGGTACACGATACCGAACACGCGTACGGCCTCCGCGAGCTCGTCGAGCGCTTCTTCATGTCTGTTCTGCTCTCCTAGAACTCGTCCGAGTGTATAACGATTGTCCGCGACGCTGGGATGTTCGATACCATATGTAGCGACCAGGATTTCAAGCGCCTCGCGATACGTCTGCTCCGCCTGCGATAGGAATGACTTTCGGGACAGCGTATCCGCTAGCGCTTCGCGCGCCATAACCTCCAGAACATGACCGATCCCCCATAGTGTTCGCGCATTGTGAGGATGATTCGGCCCCAATATGCGCCTGCGCTCTGCGAGCGCCTCGTGATACAGTCGATCTGCCTCCTCCAGGCGCCTGCGTCCGAGCTGGATATCACCAAGACGTTCGAGAACATCGGCCCGCAGCCCCGGCGATACGCCCCCGGGGAAGGCCAGCACTTCACGGTTCAACTGTTCCGCTTCATCGTACTCCTCTTTGTTGTAATGCAGGAACGCTAGGGCGGCCATGCTTTCAGCGATGCCCCCGTCATCGGCATTGAGCGCAGCACGCCGAACCTCGAGTGCATCTGCGAGCCATCGCTGTGCCTCGTCGAATTGCTGATCAAGGCGGAACACCTCACCTAGGCCTGCCATCGCCACGGCCAGGTCGGGGTGGGCGCCGCGGTCTATGAGGATCGAGTGGGCGCGTTGGAAGAATGACAGCGCGCGCTCGCGGTCGCCGAGGTTGAATGCCACCTGGCCGAGCGTGTTCAGCACGCTCGCGAGCAGCTCGGGTTGGTCCTCGAGGCGGTCGAGGCTTTGCGCGCCGAGGTCGATGATCTCGTCGCGCGTGAACTCGGTGCGGCCGCGCAGGTTGTCGGGGTCGAGCTCGGCGAAGAGGTTGACCACGAAATCGCGCGCCGTGGTGGCACGTTGCGCCTCGAGCTGGCGCTGATCGCGCTCGTGCGCGGCGACCCAGGCCATGCGCGCGGTCGCGATGCTGCCGGCGATGAGCGCGAACGCGGCAGCCGCGGCCAGCGCGACGGGTGTGCGGTTGCGGCGCACGAACTTCGAGATGCGGTATCGCGTCGAGTCGGGCCGCGCGGTGACGGGCCGGCCGGCGAGGTGTCGGCCGAGGTCCTCCGCGAGCGCCTCGACGGACGGATAGCGACGGGCCGGCTCCTTCTGCAAAGCCTTGAGGACGATCGCGTCGAGGTCGCCGCGCAGCCGCTGCCGCAGCGCCTGCGGCGTCGTGCCGCGGAGCGCGGCGAGGTCGAGAGCGGCGGCGCCTTCGCCCTCGACGTCATCGCGCAGGACGACGCTGCTCGGCGGCTTCGGCTCGGTCTCGCAGATCGTGCGCTCGATCTCGGTGTAGCCGCCCCCGCGCACAATGTACGGCCGGCGCCCGGTCAGCAGCTCATAGAGGATGACGCCGAGCGCGTACGTGTCGGTCGCGGTGGTGGTTGGTTCGCCGCGCACCTGCTCGGGCGCGGCGAATCGGGGCGTGAGCCGGCGCTCCGCGAGGCGTGTCGCGGCGGGGTCGGCGCCCGAGCCATCCTCGAGCACCTTCGCGATGCCGAAGTCGAGCAGCTTCGGCTCGCCGTTCGCGATCAGGATGTTGCCGGGCTTGAGGTCGCGATGGACGATCAAGTTCGCGTGCGCGTGCCGGACCGCGTCACACACGGCGCGGAACAGGCGCAGCCGCGCGCCGATGTCGAGCCGCTCGCGATCGCACTGCTCATCGATCGGCTCACCGCGCACCAGCTCCATGACGAAGTACGGCAGTCCGCTGGGCGTCACGCCGCCGTCGAGCAGACGCGCGATGTTCGGGTGCTCGAGATTCGCCAGGATCTGACGTTCGCGCTCGAAGCGGGCGACGATCTCGTCGGTGTCCATCCCGCGCTTCACGAGCTTGAGCGCGACCTTCTTGTCGTACGCGCCGTCGGCGCGCTCTGCGAGGTAGACGGCGCCCATGCCGCCGCGGCCGATCAATTCGATGACGCGGTAGCGGCCGATGACGTCGCCCGGCTCGATGGTGTCGCGGTCGGCGTCGGCGTCGCCGGCGAAATCCGCGGCGGTCAGGGTGGGCGGCGACTCGAACATGCCGCTCGCGTTCGCGCACGCGGCGAGCATCCGTTCGACCTCGGCGCGCAAGGCGACGTCTTCGCCGCACTGCTCGCGCAGCAGCGCTTCACGTTCGGTGCTGGGGACATCGAGCGCGGCGTCGAGGATGTCCTCGATCTGTCGCCAGCGGTCGCTGTCGATGGCGTTCATTGGGGTGATGGTGTCGGGGCGTTGTCCGGTTCGTCGCCGTGGAGCGCGTTGTACAGGAAGCCTTTCGCCTTGACCCAGTCGCGACGCACGGTGCGCGCGGTCAGGCCGAGCGCATCGGCGGTCTCCTCCTCCGAGAGCCCACCAAAATAGCGCATCTCGACCACCCTGCCGAGCCGCTCGTTGAGGGCGGACAGCCGCTCGAGTGCGTCGTTCAATGCGATGACTTCCTCCGACCGATCGTCGTCGAAGACCGCGGCTTCATCGAGCGTGACACGCGCCCGCGCGCCGCCGCGCTTGTCCGCCAGCCTGCGGCGCGCGTGATCGACCAGGATGCGGCGGCAGACCTGTGACGCGACGGCGAAGAAGTGCGCGCGGTCGCGCCACTGGATACGCGTGTGGTCGACGAGGCGGACGTACGCCTCGTGGACGAGCGCCGTTGCCGAGAGCGTGTGATCGGGCCGTTCGCGCCGCAGATGGCGCCGCGCGATCGCGCGCAGCTCGTTGTAAGTCAGCGCCCACAGCTCGCCGGCGGCGGCCTCGTCACCCGCGGCGGCGTTCTGGAGTGCCTGCGTGACGGCTTGTCTGCGATCGATCATCGAATCGAGCGCACCGCACAGCACTTGCAATGGTTGACGAAACGCACGGCCACCCCTCCCAACCTCCCCCGCTCGCGGAGGAGCATCTACTCAGCTTCGCGCGCCGCTCTCACGCCGCCAGCGATACGCGAAACCCGGAACCCGGAACTCGGAACTCGGAACTCGGAACCCGTTTCCGGTCAAGGCATGTCGAGCACTCTGGCGATGTGATCGACGTAGTCGTCGACGGTCGAGAGGGTCGCGAAAACCTCCGGGATCGCGCTGGCCTGACCGATCGCCGTCGCCCAGCGCAGCATGACCATGATCACCTCGGCGCGCGCATCCTCGGCGGGCTGGCGCGTCGCGCGGCCGCGGCGCCGCCTTACCGGCAGTGCCGGCTCGAGCACGGTCGTCGCGGTTACACTCGCCTGGGGCCCGGTCGCCGCGGCCGCCTCTGACG
>JBOHRM010000791.1:0-7159 GCA_050732715.1 Longimicrobiales bacterium | reverse complement strand
CGCGTGCGGCTGCGTGCTCCGCGGCCGAACGTGTGTCGATGACGAGCGCACCAGGCGCGACAGGATCCGGCAGCCGGAGCTCGGCGTCTGGAACCGGCAACAGCGCAGCGAGTCGTTCGGGTGCGAGCCGTGGCGGCCGCTCGAACCCACCCAACACACGCGGGCCGTCCCGGTTGATCCGCTTCATCTCGGCGAAGTATTTCGGCGGCTCGGGCTGGTCCGCGAGGACCTCCCGAGTGAACGCGTCCTCGTCCTCGTGCTGGAGCGCCCAGTTGAACATCTTCTCGTAGCCGAGCGTGGTCTGCGGGATCGCGCCGAGCGACCTGCCGCACGCCGAGCCCGCGCCGTGCCCGGGCCACAGCTGGAGGTAGTCGGGAAACTGCTTGAACGATTGCAGCGACCGGAACAAGTGGCGAGCCGCCGCCTCCGACCTGTCGCGCTCGCCCGCGACGCGCTCGAGCAGGTCGGGACGGCCGACATCGCCCGCGAACACGAAGTCACCCGTGAACACGCCCACCGGGCGGTCGCCGACCGCCGTGTCGGTCACCACGAAGCATACGTGCTCGGGCGTGTGTCCTGGCGAATGCAGGACATCGAGCCGAACGGCGCCGACGTGAATCGTCTCGCCGTCGTGCAGCGGAACGGCGCCGTCGTCCACGGCGAATCGATATCGCCACGCAGCATCACCTTCGTCCGACAGAGACGGCTGCGCGCCCGTGCGCGCGGCCAGCTCTCGCAGTCCCGAAACGAAGTCCGCGTGAATGTGCGTTTCCGCGACGTGTGCGATACGCAGCGCGTTCCGCTCCGCGGCACGCACGTACTGGTCGACATCGCGGTTCGGATCGATGACCAGTGCCTCGCCGCTAGCGCCGCACCCGATCAGGTAGCTCGCCTGCGCGAGGTCGTCGTCATAGAACCGCTCGAGAATCATGTGGGCTGGTGGTCCGTCATCGAGGTTATGATGATGCCGAGCGCGCCGAAGCGCGTGCGGAGCAAGGCGCGCGGAGGGAGCATAGCCAAGGCTATGTGACCGACGAGCAACGATGCTCCGCGCGATGCAGCGGCGCGCGCAGGCCGTCAGAACCTCGGTGACGGGCCACTAGGTCGTTTCCCTCCGCGGCTCGAGCTTCACGGCCCACAATCCGCTGTTGAAGTCCGAGAAGAACACGTGGCCTTTGTAGGGCTGCGGCCCCCACGCCATTGGCGCATTCGGGGCGTAGCCGTTCGGGTCGAACGCCTTGAAGACGGCGATCTCGCGACCCTGCTCGCCGAGGTTGCCCATCAGCTCGCCGGAGACGTCGACCGCACGGAGTCCGCCCTCGTAGTAAGCCGTGTAGAGGACGTCGTCCTCGACCCAGAGATTGTGCGTGCCGAACTCCTCGACGTGATAGCGGGCCACGTCCTTCGGGTTCTCCGGATCCGTGAAGTCGATGATGTGATAGTAGCCGGAGGTTGCGCCGGGTGGGCCGCCGCGCTCGGGGATCCTCGGCAACGCGGACGCGCTCCACGCCTTGCCGCCGCGCTGCATGATCTCGTCTCCGAGGAACAGATAGAACTTGCCGGTCGACTCCTGGAAGTACGGGAACGCGGCGTGGTTCGCGCCGACCGGATACGGCACGGCCGTCACCAGCTTCGGGTTCTCGATCGTGCCGCCCCACTTGCCGTTGCCGACGTCGACCACAACCACGCCCGTGCCCCATTCGCTCGAGTAGGCGATGCCGTCACGCACCCACACGTCGTGCACGCGCGAGTCTGGGTGGTCGTATTCGCTGACGTACTTCGGGCTCGCGAGGTCGCGCACGTCGAGGATCACGTACTTCTCGCCCGCGGACAGCGCGAAGAGGTAGTCCTCCGTCGCGAACATGTTGTGCACGCCGCCGGTCAGCCCATCGTCGAAGACGGACGCGACCGTCGGGTGGCCCGGATCGGCGAGGTCGAGGATGACGACGCCGTTGCGGCGGTTCGACGCGCCCTCACGGCTCAGCGCGGCGTAGCGCGCGTCGGGTGACACCTTGACGTCGTTGACGGTGCGCGCGTCGACCTGGATCGAATCGGTCTTGACGATGCTGCCGGGGTCTGTGACGTCCCAGAAGTACGCCCAGCCGTCACCACCCCAAGTCCCGGTCACCGCGTAGTCACGGCCGTCATTGCCCGCGTAGATCCAGAGGTCGGACGTGTGCACATGGTTGACCGAACCCTGGCCCATGAGCTCGACCTCGCGGACCGCGTTGCGCGGGCGGATATCGATCGTCTTCCGCGCGTGCAGCCGACCCACCTGCGCGAGCAGCGTGTACCTGCCGGGCACCTCCGCGACGAACTTGCCGTCGCCGATGAGGCCGCCGGCGCCGGGCGCATGGATCGAGTCGTCCGGCGCGAACGTGAAGCTCCAGGTCACCGGCACATCGGTCAGAACGCTGCCATCGGTTGCGTTCACGCGTGCGTCGACCGCGAGGACATCGCCCGTGCGCGCGCGCTCCGCGCTCACGCTGATGTCGATGATGTCGATGCCCCCCGCGTCGAGCGGCTCGACGGTGTATCGAACCGGCTGCGCGAGCCGCTCGAACGACGCGGTGATCGTGACATCGCCGGGCCGCACGCCCGTCACGTTGCCGAACCGATCGACGGTCGCGACCGCCGGATCCGAGCTCACCCACTCGAGCGTCGGATTCGGCCGGTCCGTGCCGTCGGCGTGCTTCGCGACGACGGTGTGTCCGATCGTCGCGCCCTCGTACAGTGATCCGGACGTGGGCACGACCTCGAGTGTCGCGACGGCCGGCCACGTCACGGTAACGGGGACCTTCAGCACGATCGGTTCGCGATCAGCGTCCCGTGGCAGCACCAACGTGGCGGTGATCTCGTGCTCGCCGGCCGTGAGCCCGCTGACCGTTCCCTCGCGCACACGCAGCGCGCCGCGCGGCCCGGACGCGCGCACCGCCGCGTCGACGGGGTTGCCCTCGGCGTCGAACGCGACGACCTTGAAGGGCACCTCCTGCCCGGCCTCGATCGTGAGCCGAGCCGGCTGAGCCTCGAGCCGCACGACCTTCAGGCTCTCGCTGAGGTCGACCTGTTGCGACTGGGCGGGAACCGCGGCGAGCGCCGCGAGACAGCCGATCAGAATGGCGCGAAGATCGGGGTCACCGCGCGACGCATGTCGCGTGGGGTTGGGGCGAAGCGTACCCATGGAACCAGCTCCTCGTTCGAAGCAGTCTGTTAACGCGGGGTCGTAAACTATGTTCGGATCAGTCAACCCATGCAAGGCCGCGGCAGGTAGGGGCGCGGCGCGCGGCACGCACGGCGGCGTTTGGGCGGTGACTTTCTTCGCCGCATCCGTGCTCGGCACCTTCACTCGCGCCGCGGCGCAGGAAGAACCCGCGGGCGGCGCGGTCGAACCGCCGGCCGCGACCTACTGGGTCTATGTCGGCGCCGAGTCCGCCGACTTGATCCATCGCGTCCGCTTCGGCCCTGACGGCGCGGCAGTCGAGAAGACGATTCCAGTCGGCCTCTACCCGACCGAGATGGAAGGACCGCACGGCCTCGCGATCTCCGCCGACGGCAAATACCTGCACATGACCACGGGGCACGGCCTACCGGATGGACAGTACTGGAAGATCGAGCTCGGGCCCGACACGGTCGTCGGCGAACCGATCATGCTCGGGCGATTCCCGGCCACGGTCGACGTGACGCCGGACGGACTCTACGCGTTCGTCGTCAACTTCAACCTGCACGGCGACCACGTGCCCTCCGACGTCTCGGTCATCTACACGCCGGACGTCGTCGAGGTCGCGCGCGTCACGACGTGCACGATGCCTCACGGCAGCAGGCTGGACGCGACCGGCATGGTTCAGTATTCGGCGTGCATGATGGATGACCAGATCGTCGAGCTGGACACGCGCACGTTCGAGGTGTCGCGCCGCTTCAGTGTCGCGGCCGGCGCCGAAGGACCCGTCCCCGTCACGCACACGGCCGCGGCCGCCGCCAACGAAGCGGGCGGGCACGCGAGCGCGATGGCGCATGGCGGCCACGAGCCCACGTGCTCACCAACGTGGGCGCAGCCGGACCCAACCCGCGCCAGGCTCTACGTCGCCTGCAACGCCGGCGACGAGGTGCTCGAGATCGACACCGAGAAATGGACGTTGCTGCGACGGTTCGCGACGGGCCGTGGACCGTACAACCTCGCGGTCACGCGCGATGGGGGAACGCTCGTTGCGACGCTGAAGCAGGGCGCGGGCGTCGAGCTCATCGATCTCGAGACCGGCACGACCCGAGCCCGGCTCGAATCGAGCACCAAGGTCACGCACGGCGTCGCGGTGACGCCGGACTCCCGCTACGCCTTCGTCAGCGTCGAAGGCATCGGCGCGGAACCCGGCAAGGTCGACATCTTCGACCTGCACGCCATGCGGCAAGTCGGTTCGGTCGACGTAGGCCAGCAGGCCGGCGGCATCGCGTTCTGGAAAATGGAGCCGGCGAATCCGTAGTGATTCCCTCCCCCAGCGGGGAGGGCCAGGGTGGGGGCGTCAGGCAACAACGATCTTGTTACGAGTATGGCCCCCAAGAAGAAAGCCGACTCGCTCGAAGCGTACCGCCGCAAACGCGACTTCCGGCAGACGCCCGAGCCATCGGGCGGCGCGAAGCCGGCGCGCGCGAAGAAGGCGCGGCGCAAGACCGCACCCGCGAAGAAACGCAAGCGGCTGGCCTTCGTCATCCAGAAGCATCAGGCCACGAGCCTGCACTTCGACCTGCGGCTCGAGGTCGATGGCGTGCTCAAGAGCTGGGCCGTGCCGAAGGGACTCTCGCTCGATCCCGCCAACAAGCGGCTGGCCATGGAGGTCGAGGATCACCCGATCGAGTACGGCGAGTTCGAGGGCGTCATCCCCCAAGGCGAATACGGCGGCGGCACCGTGATGCTCTGGGACCGCGGCACGTACTTCGCCGACGAAGCCGAGCCCGGCGAAGACGACGAGGCCGCGATGCGGCGCGGCCACGAGAAGGGCAAGCTGAGCTTCTTCCTCGAGGGCGAGCGGCTGCGCGGGTCGTTCGCGCTCGTCCGTACCGACCGGGGCCCCCCCGCGACGCATGTCGCGCGGGGTGAGGGTCGGGGACCGAAGCCGAAGTGGCTCGGCATCAAGCATCGAGACGACTACACGCGTGCTGACCACGACCCGGTCGACGAGTACGACACGTCCGTGGTCACCGGGCGCGACATGGACGACATCGCGAGGCAGGAGGGTGCGAGCCCGCTCGGCGCCGAGTCGATCGGACCGATGCGGCCCGAGCGCGCCGATGCCCTGCCCGAAGGCGACGGCTGGGTCTACGAAGAGCTTCGCGACGGCCCGCGCGTCCTCGCGTACGTGACGCCGACCGCGCACAAGCTCGTCACGGCCGACGGCAAGGCCGGCGCGGGCGCAGGCGACATCGCCAACGAGCTCGGCGCGCTCGCCGAACGCGCCGGCCGCGGCTTCGTGCTTGATGGCGTCGTCACCGATGCGCCCGGCGCAGGTCGGACCTACCTCGTGTCCGACATCCTCTACGACGATGGCGACGTCGTGCTCGATGAGCCGTGGCACAAGCGGCGCGGCCGCCTCGAGTCGTTGTTCAAACGACGGCGGGTCCCCGGTGTGCGACTCGCCGAGGTCCGCCGCCGGGCAGGCGCAGCCCTCGAAAAGCATGCCCGGTCGAGCCGCTGGGCCGGCATCCTCGCGAAGCGCGAGACATCGCGCTATCGCCCCGGCGAACGCACGGACGATTGGCGCCGCATCGACATCTCTTGACATCGCGCTGCCGCATACGGAGCCGCACCAGCTGAGCCTGGCCGAACCCTCGCGTTGGCCGTAGCGAGCCGCGCACTGCCGCCCTTTAATCGCGGCCTCGTTGGTCAGGAACTGCTCGATCTCCTCAAGCAGCGCCTTTGCCCGCGCCACGTTCCAGTCCACGTCCTAAGCGGCGGGCGCTTCACCGGGGCGTACCGCGAAGGCGCACCGCATCGCCCCCATCGCCCTCTTGCGCTCCGGTATAGGCCACGTGGAGGAAGGTGTTGCTCGGCCTCACGCTCTTCGCGGCGCTGCCGATGGCGGTGTTGATGCAGGCGGTGTTCGGGTTCGAGCCGGTCCTGACCGCCGCCGTCGTCGCCATGGCCCTGCCGATCCTGGCGATGTCGCTTGTGAACGCGACTGCCGAGGAGGCGATCTTCCGCGGTTTCGCGCTTCCTGCCGCGGTCCGGGCGGCCGGCGTGCCGCGTGGGTTGTGGCTGATCGGCCTGTGGTTCGGCCTGCATCACGTCGGTCTGAGCGTGCAGTTGCTCTCGTCCCTGCCGGGCGCCCTCCTACTCGGCGTCGGCTCGGTCTATTTCGGCAAGAGTGTGCTCGAGACGCGCGGGTTGGGTTGGGCCATCGCCGCGCACATGATGTTCGACATCGCGATCTTCGCGGCATTCTACGGAAGGTTCTGAGCCCGGAAGCCCGTGCGCGAGCCGATCCAGAACAGCGGTTTCAGCCGCGGCCTGCGTTGCACTCGCGCGTTTCGAGCCCGGCGAGTCGCACCCACAGCGCTGCGCCTTCCGGGCGCGCTCGGCTCAACCGTCGCGCCGCGTTGCGCTCGACCCTGCGCGACGAAAGTCGTCCCAACCAACCATTGACAGCTTTGCCAGTGGCGCCGGACGGACCGTCCGACACGGCCGCCGAGTGCGGCCGCTAGAGGCACTCGAATCGCCCGCAATCGAGCTGGCCACAGCGCTCGACGTTTCGAAGTTTCTTCGCTCGTTGGCGCCGGTCACAGGGCCGCGGAGAGCGCCGCGGAACCGCCGCTATATTGAGGGCAAGTCGTTGCGAGTCCTTCAGATGGAGGAAACGGAATGGGTTGCGCCGCGCTCGCGGTTCGGGAGGCCACCGTCACACGCTACGGGGCTTCCTCTCACCGTCATAAAGACGCCGCCCAAGGTCGGGCCAACGCGCGAATGGCTCAGCATTCGCCGCCTGAGCGGAGGGGTGTTCATGAGCACAGCTGGCCGGACACTGCCGTGATGCCCGACCCGGACGTGGTCGAGGAGCTGGGCGACGAGATTGCGACACTCAGCGCCCATATTCACGCCGCCACGCACCGCCTGCTTGTTCTGATTGCCGAGTTCGACCGGCTGCGCGGCTGGGAGCTGGGCGGTTATCCGAAC
>JBOHRM010000790.1:0-2827 GCA_050732715.1 Longimicrobiales bacterium | reverse complement strand
GCTCGCGGATGATCACGCCATGGTCGCCGAAGGTCTGAGCCGGCTGCTCGAAGACAACTTCGAGCTGGTCGGGCACGTGACCGCCGGTGATGCCCTGTTGCGTGAGGCGGCCGAGAAGCAGCCGGAGGTCATCATCACGGACATCACGATGCCGCTACTGAACGGGCTGGACGCGATCCGGCTGCTGCGGCGGCGTGGCATCACGGCGAAAGCGGTGGTGCTGACGATGCACTCGGATCCGTTTTTGGCGGCGGAGGCGCTGCGGGCGGGTGCCTCGGCGTATGTGCTGAAGCACGCGGCGGGCGAGGAGCTGATCCGCGCCGTGAAGGAGGTGCTGGCGGGCGGCGTCTACGTCTCACTCGAGCTCGGCTCGCGCGTGCTGCGAGACCTTGCCTCGTCTTCGGGATCGCAGCGTTCGGAGACGAGGTTGACGCCGCGCCAGCGCCAGGTTCTCCAGCTCACGGCCGAGGGCCGCAGTATGAAGCAGATCGCGCGGGTCCTCGGGATATCGCGGCGCACGGCGGAGTCCCACAAGTACCAGCTGATGCGGACGCTCGGCGTTGGCTCGACGCCGCAGCTGGTGCAACACGCGATTCGTTTCGGTCTGATTTCGGTGGACGCGCAGACCACGACCATGATGCCCTCGTGAAGAGGTCCTACGTTCTTTTCCGGATTGATGCGATCCATGGCGGTCTCCCATCCTTCGCATGGTCTTCCCCTTGGACATTCGCCGACGTCGGTTCCCCTTCGATCTCCGATCGAGGAAGTCTCGTGATATCAGGAAGCGGCATGGAACGGGAGATACGGCGGCCGGCCGGCAGCGCTCGCGGCGCTTCGCCACCGGTACGCGGATCCGCCAACGGCACACCGGGCGGGTTCGTGGGCGCCGACCTGAACGCGCTCGGTCGGCTCTGCGTGTCGATGTTCGGCGGCGCGTGCGGCATCGATCTCGCCAGCCCTGACGGTGCGGTGTCTCCCATGATCCGCGCGGCCAATGATGCGGCGGATGCGGAGCTGCTCGAGCGGGTGCTGCACGAGCTCGAGGACTCCGAGCTGACCGAAGAGGTGCAACGGGCGCTGCGCACCGGACGCACGGTTTATCGGACGGTGCCGCGCTCGGTCACGAGCAGTGGCGCCGATCCCGAGTACGACGATCCGGCGTGGCTGCTGGTGCCGGCGATCACGCTCGATGCCGGCGTCCGCGTGGTGCTGGTTCGCCGCGGCCGCGCCTTCGGCCCCGATGACGTGCGTGACGCCGAGGCGATCGCTCGGCTCGCCGCGCTCGCGGCGATGGGCATCTCATCCTTCGGTGCCGCGCGCGCGCCGGGCGCGAACGACGTCGACGTGAATCCCGAGTCGCTCGCCGCCGTGCTGCACGATCTGCGGACACCGCTCAGCGCCATCGCCGGCTACGCGGACCTGCTGCTCGGCGGCGGCGGCGGCGCGCTCACCGACTCGCAGCGCACGTATCTCGACCGTATCGTCGATGGCCAGCGCACGCTGGACCGGCTGCTCGGCCGGCTCTTCGACTATCAGGTGGCGCGGCTGGCGCCATCACCGGTCGAGCCCGCTCGTATCTGTCCGGAGGACCTCCTGGCGCACACGCGGTCGCTCATCACGCCGGAGCTCACGCGCAAGCGAATCGACTGCCAGATCGAGACGGGCGACGCGACCGCATATCTCGTGACCGATGTCACGCGGCTCAATCAGATCGTGCTCAACCTTCTCACGAACGCGGTGAAGTACACGCTGCCCGGCGGCAGGGTCACCCTGAGCTGGAGCACGACGCCGCGGGACGTCACGATCCATGTCTCGGACACCGGTCCCGGGATTCCGAACGACAAGCTCGACACGATCTTCGAGCCGTTCGTCCGTCTCGATCAGGCCAGCGAAGGCACCGGCCTCGGCCTGGCGATCACGCGCGAGCTGACTAGAGCGCTGGGAGGCCGAATCGACGTGACCAGTGCGACCGGCGTGGGCAGCACGTTCTCGCTCACGCTGCCGCGCTGGCCTTCCGCCGCCAAAGGCGATATATCTGGTTCGCCCGGCAGCCTGCCGCCCGGCGCGTCCGCGATCGTTGGATAGCACGTACTCGAGCCCCATCGCGAGAAGCCCCGGAACCCGGCGGGAGACGAAGCCCGCGTCACCACCTAGAAAAAAATGCACATGAAGAGACTGTTGACGGAGGCGATCGGCACGTTCTTTCTCGTGCTGACCATCGGTCTGACCGTCGTGCTCGACCGCCCGCTGGCGGCGCTCGCGATCGGCAGCGTGCTCATGGTCATGGTCTACATGGGCGGCCATGTATCGGGGGCGCACTACAACCCCGCGGTGACGCTCGCGATCTTCATCCGCGGCGGCATCGAGGCCAAGGCCGTGCTCCCCTACATGATTTCGCAGCTGGCCGGCGCACTGCTGGCGGCCATGATCGTGGTCATGGTCACCGGCACCTCGTTCGCCCCTCGCCCAACGCCCGAGTCGACGGCGGCCGCCGCGTTCCTCGTCGAGTTTCTGTTCACCTACGCACTCGCGCTCGTCGTGCTCCACGTCGCGACGTCGGAGGACACGGAAGGCAACTCCTACTTCGGGCTCGCGATCGGCTTCACCGTCCTGGCCGGTGTGATCGCCGCGGGTCCGATCTCGGGCGGCGCATTCAACCCAGCCGTCGCCGCCGGCGCGACCATTGTCGATGCGATCCGGGGCGGCGGCTCGTTCTCCTCGCTCTGGGTCTACCTGCTTGCGACGTTCCTGGGCGGCGCGGCCGCCGCGCTCACGTTCCGCGTGCAGGAACGGCTACCGATGAGTTAGCGAGTCACGAGTCCCGAGT
>JBOHRM010000789.1:0-6220 GCA_050732715.1 Longimicrobiales bacterium | reverse complement strand
GCGCCGCGCCAGCCCCGGCGAGGTCTTGGCCGAGCCGGCGCCGGCTTCACGCAGCTCGACGGCGCTCAGCATGGCGGCATCGAGAGACGGCTCGTGCTCCTCGAGGTACAACGCGACCTGCTGATTCGAGACGCGCCGCAACGACGGCATCACGAGGTAGCGGACGGCGATGCCGAGCACCGTGGCGTAGAGCAACACGCGTAGCGCGATGACCGCGGCGGGCGCGAAGCCGAGCTTCTCGAGGACGAACGCCGAGACGACGAACGCGACGAGCGCCGCGACGCAGGACAGCGCCAACCCGCGTAGAAACAGCTTGAGCCGCCAACGACCGCGCACCTGTGCAATGACACTGAGCAGCTGCGGGTGACCCGATGACAGCACGGACCGGTTGATCATCTCGACCTCAACTTTCCGCGAGGCGACGTCGTCGCGAAAGACGGTTCGCCACCGCCGACTCGGCCGCGAGCAGCAGCAGCGCAATCAAGAGCAGATACCACCACAGCGCCTGACGGCGCTCCCTCTCCTCGATCGTGATCGTTCCCTGGGCGCCGAGCTGGGCGGCGGCGGCATCGCCGTCGGATTCGATGGCGGCCGCCAGCTCGCCCGCGTCGAACTTGGCCAGATTCGACTCGGCCGGGTCCAGGTTCACCGCGACCAGGCGGTCGGTCGTCTCGCCAGGTCGCCGAATCTCGTAGAACCCCTGCTCGTTCAGCCCGAGCAGCGCGCCCGCGCGCAGGTCCACCCGTCTCCCCGAGGGCGACTGCACCACAGCGTCGTCCAGGGCGCCGGCGCTCGCGGCGCGGCTGGGCCCGCCCTCACGTTGACCCGCTCCGCCTTCCGGAGGAGAAGAGACGTTCTGCGGCTGATCCGCGGGACCACCCGCGGTCTGCGCGTCCGGCCCGTTCGCCGCCGCGGCCGCGGCCGTGTCGAGGCTGGCGACGTCGAAGACCTGCCCGACCATCAACCACGCGTTCTGCTCCGTGTAGCCCGCGCCGTACCGCGTCAGCTGGTGCAGGAACGGCAGAAACACCGGCTGGAGTGGGAGGTTGTTCCAGTAAGTGTCGAGCGACGACGCCCAAACCAGGATCCGGCCCGCGCCGACCCTGCGCTCGATCAGCGCGGCCGTGCCATCATCGTAACGCGCGAGCACGGTCACGGAATCGGCTCGCGGGACGGGCCGGTAGCGATAGAAGCGTGCGGCGGTGAAATCGCCGCTGCGGGGCGCGCGGAACAGCTCGAAAACGGGGTGGCCGTAATCGAGGTAGCCGAGCGCCGCACCGCCGCCATCCAGCCGGTCCACCGGCTGGCCGGGTGTGCCGGGCAGCAGCTCGGACGCCCCGGCCCAACCGTTCGCGCCCGCGCGCTCACCCAGTGCTTGGACCACGCCGCCGCCGCGCTCGACGAATTCGCGCAACCGCTCTCCCGCTCTTCCGCTCGGGAACGGCGCATCGTTCAGCACGACCACATCCCGACCGGCGAGCGCGCCCCCGCTGAGATTCCCGGCCGTGGTACGATCGACCTGGAACGCTGGCCGTTCCGCCAGCGCGAGGGCTCGCCGCGCATACAAGCTGCTCGCCTCGTCGCCGCCATCGACGACCAGCACGGAGATCGCCTGATCCGGCGAGAGCACGAAATGGAACCGGTTGTCCGCGGCGAGCGCGTCCTCCCCGGCGACCACGGTGCCGCGCGTCTCCCGATCAGGCAGCGTGATCGGTGGGAAGGTCGCCGCCGCGACGTCGTTCGCCGCCACGTCCACCTCGACCGCTTGGACCTCGCGGCCGTCCAGCTCGAGCACCACGCGCAGGTTCGCCACGCCGCGATCGTTCCGGTTCGCTACCCGCGCCGTCGCGCTGACGCGCTCCCGGCCGCCGACACGCTGGCGCCGGAACGTCACGTCCGTTACCAGCACGTTCGATGTCTCGGCGTCGCCGACGTCGACGGGCCGGAACGTCGTGCCCGGCGGCAGCTTCACATTCGCCTCGCGCGCGCGGCCATCCCACCCGACCCGCTGGAAATCGCTGATCAGGACGACCTCGCCCCGCGCGCGGTCCGACGCCTCGAGCGCGCCCTGGGCAAGCTGTAGGGCCGGGCCGAAGCGTGTGGCGGCCGAGCCCACGCGCACACTGTCCAGCGCGGCGTTCAATCGGATCCTGTCCGATGTCGGCGCGCCGGCCGCCGCGGCGCTGGCGTCGAAATACACGAGCGTGGCACGATCCTCCGCCCCGAGGGCGTCCACCGCCGCACGCGCCGCATCGATCGCACGCTGCCACGTAGTGCCGTAGCCCATGCTGTAGGACCGATCGAGCAGCACCACGACCTCGCGCGACGTGTCGAGCGGGTTCACCGCCGCCGTGCTCCGATCCATGAACGGCCGGGAGAACGCCGCGATCAGCAGGATCAACGCGGCGCAGCGCATCAGGAACAGGAACCAGTGGCGGATGCGACGCCGCCGAACCGACTTGTACGGCACCTGCCGCAGGAACATGAGCGACGGGAAGCGCAACGCCTCCTTGCGCTCGCGCTGGATCAGATGGATCAGCACGGGCACCGCGAGCGCGGCCAGCGCCGCGAAGAAGATCGGAGCGAGAAATTGCAGAGGCATCAGCGCCGACTCATCCGCTCGCGCTTGGATAGGAACGTGAACAGCGCGTAGTCGAGCGGCGTCGCCGTATCGAAGAGCGCGTAGTCCGCCTTGATCTCGGTCAGCCGCCGGGACAGCTCGCTGATGTGCGCCTGAATCAGCTCACGGTACCTCTGCCGCTGCGTCTCCGGGACGATCGGGATGTTTTCGCCCGTCTCGAGATCCTCGAAGCTGCCTGCTTCGTCGAACGCGAACTCGATCTCGGCAGGATCGAGCACGTGGAACACGATCAGCTCGTTGCCACGGCCGCGCAGATGCGTGACCGCTTCGATCACGGCATCGGGCTCCTCGTAGAAGTCCGAGACCAGGACGATTACGCTGCGTCGCCTCAGGCTCTCCGACGCCTTCAGCAGCGGCGGCCCGAGCCGGCCCGGCCGGCGCGCATCGATGCGGTCGATCGCGTGCAGGACAATGTCCAGATGTTTCGCGGCGGCTGGAACGTAGTCGATCACATCGTCGTCGAACGTCACGAGGCCGACGCGATCCCGCTGCTGATGCGAGAAGTACGACAGCGACGCGGCGAGGTAGCGGGCATAGTCGAGCTTCGTGATGCCGCGGCTGCCGTACGCCATCGAGCGCGAGACATCGAGCAGCACGACGAAGTTCGCGTTCGTCTCCGCCTCGTACTCCTTCACATAGTAGCGATCCGTACGCGCGAACACGCGCCAGTCGATGCGCCGGATGTCATCGCCGGGCATGTACTGGCGATGCTCCGCGAAATCGAGAGACAGGCCCAGGTAGGACGAGCGGTGTAAGCCGTTGATGAACCCGTCCACCACGGTGCGCGCGACGAGCTCGAGCGTGTCGATTCTCGCCAGCACCCGGGGATCGACGAAGTTGCTGCCCGGTACCGCGCCGCGCGCGTGGAGCGTTCGCATCTCACTCCGTTCGGGTTGGCGGGTTGGCGAGTTGCGAGTTGCGAGTTCCCCGCCCCACCCCGTTTTCGAGGTGGAGAACTCGTGAGCTCGCATGCGCGGGTTCCAACCCGTAACCCGCAACCCCTAACCCGCAACCGGTGACAAGCATGCCTACATCCCTGACCGGGGTACCGGCACCGCTTGGAGCAGCTGCTCGACGATCGAGTCCGTCGTGACGCGCTCGGATTCGGCGTGGAAGTTCGTCAGGATACGGTGGCGCAGCACGGGCGCGGCGAGCGCGCGCACATCATCGAACGTCACGTGCGTGCGGCCGGCCATCAACGCGCGAGCCTTGCCGCCCAGTGTCAGGTATTGCGCCGCGCGTACGCTCGCGCCGAACGCGACCCATTTCTTGATGAACTCGGGCGAGCCGTTCGGATTCGGCCGCGTGGCGCGCACGAGATTGACCGCGTAGCGCAGCACGGCCTCGGACACCGGGACTCTGCGCACCAGCAGCTGGAACTCGATCAGGTCTGGACCGGTTACGACGTGGTCGAACGCGTGATCCTGGATCGCCGTCGTCGTGCGCACGACCTCGAGCTCGTCATCCTCGGGCGGATGATCGATGTTGATCATGAACATGAAGCGATCGAGCTGCGCCTCCGGCAACGGATACGTGCCCTCGAGCTCGATCGGGTTCTGCGTGGCGAACACGAAAAACGGTTCCTCCAGCTCGTACGTCCGGCCCTGAATTGTGACGCGGTGCTCCTGCATCGCCTCGAGCAGCGCCGACTGCGTCTTGGGCGGGGTCCGATTGATCTCATCCGCGAGGACGATGTTCGCGAATACGGGTCCGGGTGCGAAGACCATCTGGCGCCGGCCCGATTCGTGGTCCTCCTGGATAATGTCCGTGCCCGTGATGTCGGACGGCATCAGGTCCGGCGTGAACTGGATGCGCGAGAACTTCAGGTTCAGCACGCGCGCGAGCGTGTGCACCAGCAACGTCTTCGCGAGACCCGGCACGCCGATGACCAGCGAGTTGCCGCCCACGAAAAGCGTGAGCAGCAGGTGCTCGATCACGTCCTGCTGGCCGATGATCAGCTTGGCCAGCTCTGCGCGCACGCGGGCCGCGCCCTCGGCCATTCTCTCTGCGAGCGCCGCGTCGTCCGCCGCCTCGAGCACAACGGTATCCCGCGCGACTTCCGTTTCATTCACCGTGAACGACAATTCCGCCCCCAATCTGGAAATGATGAATGATGAAGGATGAATGATGAATGACAGGCCAGTATTTCGCATTCATCATTTCGCATTCATCATTCGGTTCCATCCGCATCGTGCCCATCCCGAGCTTCCCCCTCACCGCGTCATCCCGTGGATGATGTAATTGATGCCTACCTTGTACGCATCGTTGGAGAGGTCGACGGGGAACATCCCCGTCGCCGAGTACTCCCAGAACTCGCCGAGGTCGCCATAGTTGCCCGCGATCGCGAGCAGCCGTTTGCTCTTGTCGTCGTCTACGAACAAGCCCCACCACTCGGTCGGGCGGCCCATGTACGGCAGGATCAGGTTCATCGTTTCGGGATCGATGCGAAAGAACGAATCGAAGAGCGCGTCACCCGCGTCGAGCGGCATGAACCTCAGGTCGGGCAGCACGCGTCGCATCTGTGTCTCGAGGTTGGCCATCTGCTGCGCGGTCGGCCCGCCGCCGAAGTCATCGAAGATGATGAGGCCACCCTTCAACAGGTAATTGCGGAGTCCCGCGACCTCCTCGTCGTTCGGCTGCCAGAAGCCGGGCTCAGACATGTACGCGATCGGGAAATACGTGAGCCTCGGATCGTCGAGCGTCAGGATGTTGCCGCTCTCCGTGAACGCGCGGGCGAGCGTCAGCTCACGCAGGATCTGGGTCAGGTTCTGCTCCGCATCGGGGAAGTCATGTGACCACGGCGGCCCATTGCTCGAGCCGATCGGGCCCCAGCCCCGAAAGCTTCGCATGCCGGCGTCGTATTGGATGCGTGCGAAGATGAATTCGCCGTTGTACGGGTAGAACGGGAACTGCCGCGCGGCCGAGACCGCGTGCGCGTGCTCCGGACGCGTCGCCGGCGATGACGGCTGCAACGTCGCGCCCGCCACTCCCGCGACGAATAGTGTACCGAGAATCAAAAACCGCATAGTTACCGCTCAGCCTACTCCCCCGCGCCAAGCCTAACGCCTAAATCCTAAATCCTAGGTCCCAACTGCCTGCCATTAGCCGCTCACACGCAACAAAAGTTCCTGCGCCTTGGGGAAGCTCGGTGCACGTTCGAGCGCGCGCAGCACCTCGCGTCGGGCGGCGTCGTGATCGCCGGCGGCGAAGTAGGCGAGCGCGAGCTGGTACAACGCCTCCGCCATGTCGACGGGACCGAGCGCCACGACGGCCTCGCGTTCACGCACCGCCTTCGCCGGCTCGCTCAGCGCGGCGTACAGCTCCGCGAGCCGGGTGTGCAGCGCGATGTCGTAGGGCGAGATCCAGATCGCGCGCTCGAGTGAAGCGGCTTCGCCCCCGAGGTCGCCGAGCTGCTCGAGCAGGTCCGCGAGCTCGAGGTTCGCGTCGTAGTCGTTCTCGTCGATCGCGACCAGCGCCGCCAGCTCGGCCGCCGCGGCCGTCATGTCGTTGCTCGAAAGATGCAGCTCGGCCAGGTGCCGGTATGGACTCTCATGGCCGACGTACTCGGGGAACATCTGC
>JBOHRM010000788.1:0-1969 GCA_050732715.1 Longimicrobiales bacterium | reverse complement strand
GTATAACGCATAGTTCAGGACGTGTCGCTCTCCGCCCTCGAGGATGTACAGGATGGGCAGCTCGGCAGTCCGGGCGGTCTCGGGCAGGACAATGTAGGTTCGGGTACCGTCATCGAAGACATCGACGGGCATCCACGGATATCGTTTCCGGTTCAGGAACCAGCCCCGATCGATATCGTAGTCGTGGTTCAACTCGACCTCCGGTGCACGCTCGACCGTCGCGGCATTAGACCCAGAAGCACCGACCGAATCCTCGACGGCTCGCTCCGACTCGGCAGCTCGGGCGGCAAGCATCTCGTCGGGATACCAGAACGTCACCTGCCGGGAGTAAGTCTGGGGCTCGCCGGTGTCCTTGCACGAATCCGAGACGAGCGAGAGTTCGTAGACGCGCCGGTCCGTGGGGATCACAAGGTTCGTCGCAAGGTCGCAGTCCTGCGGTTTGATGACCACGAGAGGCGTCAGCGTGTCGCCGCCCGCAACGCTCGTCTCGATGATCCACCGCTCGGTATCGCCCGACAATGGCTGGTCGGTGAGCGCCTCGCCCGGCTCGAGCCCGATCACGCACGCGTTCAGGCGCGGGCAACGCACGACCGGGCGTGTGTGTCCGAACGGGAACAGGATGCGACCGCCCTCGTGACGCGCGACGACCACCCGGGCACGGCCGTTTTGAGCACAGTCACGGTAAGCGGCCTCTATACGATTGTCGTAGGTCGTCACGCGGCGTGGCTGCTTTGCGACTCCATACGGCCGGATCGCCGATAGGAACTCGTCGAGCGACCTCGAATTCACCAGCGGAGGCGATTGCGCGCGAACCGGCGAGCCGACGCCGAGCACTACACAAAGAAGGCCGAGAGTGAGATGGCGAGGCGCGCTCATGGTTGAGCCTCCGAGTCGGACGTGTTGATTTGTGTCCAGTTGATAGCAGTGACGTAGAGACCGAGGGGGTTGACCCGGATCGCCTCCGCCGTTTCCGGGACGACCTGCTTGACGGTGAGGTAGGCTTCCCAGCCCCGTCGCTGAATCAGGCTCCCGGTGCGCGAGCGTTCCGTCTCCGTCCACTGGACCTTCCAACTGTCCGAGTTCGGGACCGGGAGCACGCTATTGATTTCGACGGCACGCGCCTTCTCGCGCCCTAGCACGCGCGGGTTGTGCTCCGGATCCGCGAAATACTCATTGAGCGTCTTCGCCGCGGAGGCATCGAGGAAGGCATACGCGTCCTCGATCATCTGCACCTGGAGCGCAGGATCGGGCGTGATCGAGCGAAGGTTCCGGATCAGCACCGACAGCTCGCGCACCCACACACGCCGATCGGTCTTGGGGAGCGGCTCCGCCGGGCCGAACGCCGCGGCCTGGCCGAGCCGGTCCACCTCAACCACGTAGGGCACGACTCGAGAGGTCGAGGCGAGTTGAACGTAGGCGACGACCAGCGTACCGATGATCGCGAGCTCCACGAGCGACGCAAACTTCCATGCGTGCTTCTCCTTCGCCTGGCCTCGGAACAAGCCCTCGAAGTTGCTGCGCGCGATGACGTACGGATTCTTCGCCGGCTCCGACACGGCTGTCGAGGGTTCCCTGCGTCTGAATCGAAATCGCACAATCACACCTTCGCTATGAACCGCTTCGCATGGCGGCCGTAAGACCGAAGCTCGCACCGTTCGTAATCTGACCCGCGATCCGGTTGGGAATGAACCAGACGATGAACGCGAACATCGTCACGCCGGCAAGCACCTGGAGGATCGGTCCGACATCCGTTGTGAAGAGGGTGTCGTTGGCAAGCAAGCCGGCCCACGTGCGGGTCAGTGGCTCACCGAGCCCGACAACGAAGTAGAGAATCATCAGTTTGATCCCCACGTGCACACAGCCCATCAAATAGTTCTCGGCGAGCGGGACCGTCGACCGGAAAGCGCCGAACGCCAGGAAGAAGATCCCCGCCGAGAGCAGGATGTAGGATTGCACGAGGGTCAACACG
>JBOHRM010000787.1:0-4148 GCA_050732715.1 Longimicrobiales bacterium | reverse complement strand
GGTTGAGGCCGTGATCGTGTAAATCGTTGTCGCTGTTAGTCGGGACGGCCGGATTGAACCGGCGACCCCCCGAACCCCATTTCGGTGGGAGTCAGGACAGATCCCGAGAAAAGGTCGTGATTTCAACGAGGTTGCCGGGATCATGCCGACATCGATGGAGGTGGATCCGGGCAGAAAACGGACTCAAACCATAGCAGAAACCATAGCAGCCTCTCGCGCGAGGAAACGGCCGCCTTCGGGCGGCCGTTTCGCTTCGCGTATCGGTGGACAGATTGCTCGCGCTTCGATTCACGCAGCCTCCACCGCATGTACCTCGATCTCGACCTTCAGCGCATCCCGGAGAACGCCGAAGATCGTTGCGAGGTGTCCATGCTGGGGTTGCCGTGAGCCGACAGCATGCGATGCAGGCTCTTGGCCGGCTTCTCCGTCAGCCTGGCGAGCTGCTCGAAGCCGACCGTGGCGTTCACCAGATCGCGAAGCATCATGCGCGCTGTCTCCGGCTCGCCGTTCAGGAACAGCGTCGCCGCTTCATCGAGCATCGCGCGGGCGAAAGCCGGATCGCGCTCCACCCGTGCCGCTACCGTTTGCCTGAAGTCGCGGGTCAGTGCCATGGGATCATCTCTTCTTTCTACGACGTTGCTCGCCAGGTTTCTCCTTCTTCAGCTTCGCCTTCCGCGCCTTGTATTCAGCTAGCAACTCCTTGGCCCGGTTGATGTCACGCTGCTGCCCTCGTTGCCGAACTGGCCGAGGAACCGGCGTCGGCTCGGAGTCGTCGAAGCGATCCGGTTGGACCACTCGGGGCCGATCGCAGCCAGGAAATCGTTGAAGGATGCACGGGCATCGTGTGGATGAACCGGGGAACCGTGTCAGCATGGGTGAAGATCCGGCGGAACAGCTGCGTCTCGATCTCCTTCATGCTCGAGAGCATGCGTTTCGGCCCGAATTCGGTGCAGCGCCCGACGTCCACCTCGATGTCGCCGGAATCGATGAGTCCCGGCAGCGCCGTCGATGCATACTCGGGGTCGCTGAACAGCTGCTGCAGGACGGCCAGGTCCGTCACCTGCTGGCCGCCGATGACGCCGCGCACCGGTGCCGCATCGGCCCGTGAGATCATCCCGTCGCCGTTGAAATCGCCGCGTGGATAGACGTTCTCGAGCGCGGGCGTCTGCACCAGACTGTCGCCGTTGAGATCCTTCTTCGGATGATCAGGGGATCCATCGAGCTGGAGTCCCGCCACGTTCTCGGCCTGGAGCAGCCAGTCGCGCCAGCGCCTGAAGTCCGACATGTCGATCCTGCCGTCGCCTCGCCCGCCGTCGAGGAGGAGGTCACGAATCGGATTCGAGATCATGTCAGGCTGCGGCAGCAGCGGATCCAGGCTGTAGAGAAAGCTGACCAGACCGGTCACGTGCGGCGCGGCCATCGATGTTCCGGTACTGAGGCCATAGGCGTTCCCCGGCACCGTGCTCATGATCGCGACGCCTGGCGCCGAAACGTGGCCGCCGACATTCGAGAAAGTCGCGCGAGCCACCGAGCTTCCGGACAGGCCGACCGCTTCCACGGCGATGATCGGTGCGGCACCGTGGATCAGCGCGGCGCTCATGTACGGACTGCTGTACTGGGTCTCGGCCGCGCTGTTGTACCCATCGTTGCCCGTGGCTGCGACGACAACCGGTATCGGTCGACCGGACGCGGCGGTGGCGGCAAGGACGTCGTAGAACGACTGACCCTGGTTGCGCGCCAGGCTCTGCGACGAGGTGTTCGTCGCGATGGTAACGTTCCTCTGCTTCCAAATTGTACCCCAGGCTGATATCGATTGCACGGACCTGCGGTCGAACCATGATCAGGTGGGCGACGCCCGTAACGAGAGTGCCAACGCTCACTCCTGATGTGACAACGAGATGTCGTGATCGACATCTTCATGACCGAGACGGCCGAGATGGCGGACGTGGTGTTCCCGGCCACGGCCTGGGCCGAGACCGACGGCTCGTGCACGAACACCGACCGGCGCGTCCAGCGGCTCCGCGCCGCCGTGCCGCCTCCCGGTGAGGCGAAGCCCGACTGGTGGATCGTGTCGCAGCTCGCGAAGCGCATGGGATTCCAGGGCTTCGACTACGAGAGCGCGGCCGACGTCTTCAACGAGCTGTGCGCGCTCTCGACGACCTATCACGGCATCGACTGGGACAAGATCAGCGCGGGCGATCACAAGCTACCAGTGGCCGATCCCGTTCGACGGACATCCGGGCACGCCGCGCCTGCACGAGGAGGAGTTCATCAACGGCCGCGGGATCTTCAAGCTGGTCCGCTACCGTGATCCGGCCGAGACGGTCGACGAGGGATATCCCGTCTGGCTCACGACCGGACGCCGCCTGGCCTCGTACCACACGCGCACCCAGACGGGCCGCGCCGCGGGCATCGACTACCTGCTGCCGGAAGAGGTCCTTGAGGTACAGCGGGAAGCTACACGCCGCGGCCGAGGTGCACAGCAGGATCCCGACGCTCGCTCGACGCACGGCGCGATGCTAGCGCCGCGCCGCCCCCGCCCGTGCGCACGACCCGTGTCCGAGCAGAATCGTCCATGCGATCGACCAGGAAGCGCCGCGATCCGCGTGCGTTCCGTCACGGCTCCAGGCGCCCGGTCGTGCTCGCCCACGTGGGCGCCCGGTGCGGCTCGATCTCGACGACCATGCGAACGCGCGTGCCGTACGTGCGCTCGAAGCGGATCGGTTTCATCTCTTCTTCTCCTTTGGATTGGGTGATGCGAGCCGTCAAGTGCCCTCCGCGCATTGACAGATGGAAGGGAGCGCGCTAGGACCTCGAAGAGGAGCCAGGCCAAGGGAGGTGATCCGATGGGACTGTTCAGTGTTATCGGCAAGCAGCTGCAGCACCCCAGGGGCGTGCTCGGCAAGGCCCTGTTCGGCTGGATGACGCCGAAGACGATCGAGCACGCGCGCTGGACCGCGGACCTGATGGGCGTGCAGCGGGATGACAAGGTCCTGGAAGTCGGCTTCGGAAACGGGGCGAACATCGAGCTGCTCACGGAGCGCGCCTCGAGCGGGCAGGTCGCCGGGGCCGAGATCTCGACGACGGCGGTCGAGATGGCGTCGAAGCGGAACGCTCGGGCGATCGCGGAAGGGCGGGTGATACTGCATCAGACCGCCGGCGGAGCACTGCCGTTCGACGATGGCACGTTCGACAAGGCATGTACGGTGGCCACAATGTACGTCATCGCGGATCCGAGCGCGGTCTTCGAGGAGATGCACCGGGTCCTGAAGCCCGGCGGACTGGCGGCGGTGACGTTCCCGGTTCGCGAGAACTTCATGCGGTTCAAGCCCGCCAGGGCCGACGGGTTCCATCTCCACGAGCTCGCCGATCTCGAGGCCGCGTTCCGTGCTGCCGGGTTCGTCGAGACCCGGACCGAGCGCAACGACGCGGTGCGGTTCGGCGCGCACTGCATGCTGGGCCGCAAGCCGGCGAGCAACTAGCGCCGAGGCCATGGACGCCATCGATCAGGCCCCGTTCAACTTCAGTCCGACCGTCGGTCTGGTGGTCGCCGTCATGGTGGGCTTCCTGGTCTTCGCCGTGGCGCTGGACCTGACGTGGGACCAGTTCTACCGCGTCCTCAGGAGACCCAGGGCGCCGCTCATCGGGCTCGCCGCGCAGTTCCTTGGTGCTGCCCGGCGTCGCCTTCGCGGTTGCGGTCACGACGGTCGACACGCCGAGCATCGCGCTCGGGCTGCTGCTCGTGACCTGCTGCCCGGCCGGGGCGCTGTCCAACTTGCCGCGCCTCCCATCGTTCGCGCGAATGCACCGAGCGCGCGCGGAGCCTCGATATGGTCGAGGAACCCACGTGCGCGTGATGCATGGAAGACGAGCACGGTCACGTCGAGCCTGTCGCGCGTCATTGCAGCCGCGTTGATGCCGAACTTGCCTGGTGACCGATCGAGCCTGCTCGCGTTGGTGGGACTGCTGGTGTGAAGTATTCGCATCCAGCCCTCGGCTCACGTCACGTCGAGTGACCCGGTCACGTTCATTGGCGAGCGGCCTTGATCTCGCTGGCCGCCCTGCTCGCCGGGTGGCTGCCGGCTCGGTGAGCCGCGCGCGTGGAGCCCACGGTGGTGCTCCGGTCGGATTAACGCCTGGGATCGGAC
>JBOHRM010000786.1:0-6981 GCA_050732715.1 Longimicrobiales bacterium | reverse complement strand
GTCCGCGACGCTGCCGATCACGAGCCGGCGTACACCGCCGCGCCCGTGTGTGCCGACCGCGATCAGGTCGGCGCCGAGATCGGCGGCCTCGCGCAGGATCGCATCCGCGGCGTGATAGTCGATGACGACGCGTTCGGCCACTTGCGCACCGTTCGCGCGCAACTCACTGCCGAGCCGATGCAGGTGCTCGGTGGCGACCGCCTCGCGCTGCTCGAGCTCATCGCGGTTGAGCCGCACGATATGCGGCAGGTACGCCGACGTCAGATGCAGTGGCGGGCGGACGACTCTGAGCAGTGTGACGCGCGCGTTGCACCTCACGGCTAGGTCACCGGCGCGGCGCGCGGCCTCGTTGGCGATCGTGGATCCGTCGACGGCGATCAACGTGTGCGTCAGGCCTTCCGGTCCGAGTGGCTCGAACGCCGGTCTCGAGCCGTGGTCCGAGCCGTCGTCCGTCCCCGGTACGGCGGCTGTCGCCCCGTGCCCGGCGGCGTCGGCCCGCTCGTGAGAGGCGCCCGTGACCCAATCATCGCGGGGTCGGACGATCAGCATCGGCACGGTGACGTGGCGCAGGAGCCCGTCCGTCACGCTGCCGAGCCACGCGCGCTTGAGTCCGCCGTGGCCGTGCGTGCTCATCACGACGATGTCGCCGCCGCTGGCCTCGGTGAACTCGCGCAACGCGGGTACGATCGGACCCTCGAGCATCTGCGGCCGAACGTCGAGGCCGGTCCTCGTTTCGATCTCCCCGGCCAGCTCGTCGAGGTAGCGCGACTCGCTCCGGCGGATGTCGGCCTCCGCTTCGTCATAGATCGCGGTCGGTACGTCCTCCGCCGTGCCCCACACCGGGAAATGCACCAGCGCGAGGCGCACCGCGGCGCCGGTCGCCCGCGCGACCTCGATCGCGTACGGCAGCGCGGACTCGGCGAACGCCGAACGGTCCAGCGGGACGATAATGGTGCTGAACATCTGGACCCCCATGAATGCCGGGATCGGGGTGGCCGGCTCGTCGGGCAAATCCGGCGAATGATGAATGATGAATGATGAATGCGAAATTTTTATCATTCATCATTCATCATTCATCATTTGCGTTTACAGTCGGTACCGTAGCTCCGCCGCAATGCCTTCGCACTCCCGGTCGAGCCGGTCGGCGGCTTCGCCCGACAGCTCCTCGACATCCGCATCCTGCTCGAGCGCCGTGCCGACGCAACGGTCGGCGACGTCCGCGTTGCCGAGGATGAACGTCCGTGAGAGGAGCAGCGTCTCGACTCGACGATCGCGGAGCGCCTTCTCCGTCGCCTCGCGGCCGATGCTGCCTCGACCCTTCGCGCGCGCCGCGTCCAGCACCCGATCCAGCTGCTCGCTCTGCGAGCCCTGCGTCAGCTCACTCGCCGCCTTGCGCGTCGCCTCCTTGACTTCGGCGGGCGTCATGTCGACGTAGAGCGAGCCGCGATCGAGCACGCGGCCCGCGAGTGACCGAGGCAGACGGCTCGTGGCCGCGGCCACGACCTCGGGCGGGCCACCCACGACCACGAAGCCGTGGTGGCCGGCGTGCTCGGACACGACCTCGGCCAGGTGCTTCAGCAGGCGATCGGCGCCGACGTCGTGAAGCCGCTGCGCCACGTCCGTGCCGGTCTCGCCGCGTATGCCGGTGTGCGTCGTGGCGCGCTTCGCGGACGTGACGTCCGTGAGGTCGCCGATGAACATGTCGGCGCGCAGGTCGATCGGCTCCTCGAGCCGGCCGTCAGCGTAGCGGAAGATGCGTGCGCGCCGGCTGTCCACGAGCACCGTCACGACCGGACGTTCCTGCTTCAGCGCGCGCACGTACGGCGCCGTCCGGATGCCCGGCCCGTACCGCACGAGGTCCGGCATCGATGCCGGGACCGCCTCGGCGTAGATCACGCGGTCCGGTGTCGCGAAGCCGACCCAGCCGTGACCGGGCAGGAACGCGGCGAAATCCTCGAGCTCGGCGCGGATGCGGGCGAGTGCGGCGTCGAACGCAGCGCGATCGTCGTTCGAGTCGAGGCGAGCTCGCGCCTGCTCGACGCAGTGCTCGAGAACACGGCGCCACGCGTTGCGCTCTGCCGGATCGTGCTGATTCGCGCTGAGGTAGACGCTCAAGACGTTCTCGTCGCGGCTCGCACGATGAAGCTCCATCAGCTCAGCGTGTTTCAGCATCGCAACCTGCCTTGCGTTCGGTTTCAGGCTCCGGGCTCCGGGCTCCGGGGTCGGGCTGGGCAGAGCATCCGACTCGACAGCAAACCTCGCGCCGGGGCAGCCCGAAGTGGCCCCTCATCCTGACGCTCTTCCTCCGCTCGGGGAGAGGTCGGTAAGCCGGCGCCGGCCGTATCCGAGGCTCGCCCGCCCGCCCCGCATTCTCCTGGCGCGCGTCCTGCCGTGCACCGGAAATCGAGGCTTCACGAGGAGGAACCCCAATGGGTGCACACCACCGGCGTGGCCGCGACGAGCCCAAGCCACGCCGAGCGCCGGCCCGCAAGCAAGCGCGCGGCCGTGACCTCGAGCGAGAACACGCCGAACCGGCGCCCGACCCCGTGGACGAGTCGTCCGAGGAATCTTTCCCGGCGAGCGACCCGCCATCCTGGACGCCGAACACGTCGCTCGGACCGCACGACGACTGACGCTGACGACGACGGCTTCGTGGACCCGACGCCGCCCCACGGCGGAACCGCTTCGCCGCAAGGCTCGAATGCGCGCCCCGATGACGTGCGTGACCGCGCGGCCACACCCGTGACCGAACCGGCTTCACAGCGAGGAGCGGCCGCGCACATGATCCGCCTCCTCGTGCTGATCGGCCTCGGCATCGGCGCGGGCTGGATCATCGCCAAGCTCCTCTGGCCGTTCCTCCCCGGCATCGTCGTCAGCGCCGTGCTCGCCACCCTCTTCTACCCGGCACAACGTCGCATCCGCCGTCATCTGCGCCACCCCAGCGCCGCCGCGTTCGCCGGAACGACGATCGTCTTCTTCTTGATCCTCGTGCCGATCGTCGCACTCTCGATCGTGCTCGCAGGCGAGGTCGCAGCCGGCCTCGAGCACGTCGGCAACGCCCTCGCCACTATACTCGCGCCCGAAGGCCACGTCACTCGCTGGTTCCAAAACCTCGCCGGTGACCTCGGCGTCGACGCCATCGCAGCCCAGGAGACCCTGAGCGCGCAAGTCGAAGAGCTCGCCGGCAGCCTCGCCGGCCGTACCATCGGCCTCATCTCCGGGCTCGGCGGCTGGATGCTCCAGGCCGGTATCGCACTCTTCACGCTCTACTACCTGCTGCGCGACGGCGACTACGTCATCGACGCCATCAAATGGCTGTTTCCCCTGCGCGCCGAGGACAGCGAGCACTTGGTCAACCGCGCGCTCGAGGTCACCTACGCCACCGTCTACGGCAACGTCGTCGTCGCCATCGTCCAAGGCTCGCTCGGCGGCCTCGCATTCTGGCTGCTCGGCCTGCCCGTACCCGCCCTCTGGGGCGCCGTCATGGGTGTGTTCTCTCTTCTACCCGCCATCGGCCCGTTCCTCGTCTGGATGCCTGCCGGCGCCTACCTCCTCTTCACGGGCGAGCTGCTCCGCGGCCTCGGCCTCCTCGCCTTCGGCTCCTTCATCATCTCGACCGTCGACAACCTGCTCCGCGCAATACTCGTCAGCGGCCGCGCGCAGCTGCACCCGCTCATCGTCTTCTTCAGCGTGCTCGGCGGACTCGCCGTGTTCGGCGCGACCGGCATCTTCATCGGACCCGTCATCTTCGCACTATCCCTCGCCCTCGTCGAAATGGCGCGCCTCGCCATCGAGCCCGATACCGCCGCCCGTCACGCGCTCCGCGCCGCCACGCCCGCCCTCACATACACACCCCTCAACAAACGCCGCAGCCGTGTCTCATGGCGCTGGCCTCGCTCCCGAACCCGATCGCGCGAGACATAGCTTCCTCGCGGTTCCCTTTTTTTTCTCCGCAGAGGCGCAGAGGGGCAGAGGCGCGGAGTTCGCGGCCCTGGGTTAGCGGACACCTCTGCGTCTCCGCGAACTCTGCACACTCTGCGCAAAAAAAGGAATAGCGGTGTCTCACCGGTCTCGCGGGGCCTCAGCATTGACGTCGAGCCCGTCCATATTTAGAGTGTTGTCTAAATGACGGCCGGTGAGCTGAAACGAGCTCCCGGACTCGGAACTCGGAACTCGGAACTCGGAACTTGCTAGACCGGGAGCTGCGCGCGTTGAGCGATCCGACGCGTCGGGAGATTTTGCGGGCGCTACGGGAGCGGGAGATGGCGGCGGGTGAGATCGTGGCGTTGTTTCCGATCACGGGTGCGTCGGTGTCGCATCATCTGAGTGTGCTGAGGGAGGCGGGACTGGTGCAGTCGGAGCGGAACGGGCGAAGCATCATCTACTCGTTGAACACGACGGTATTCCATGAGCTGCTGGAGGAGCTGATGCGTTTCTTCGACGTAGGAGGCGAGCGGTGACGCGGAGTGGACCCTGGATAGTGACCGCGTGTGGCGCGACACGCATCGTTTGGGCGGAAAGACGTTCGTCGCGGCGGGTCTCGTGACGGTCGCGGTGGCGCTGCTGTCGCCGCAGCGTGGTTTTGCGTTTATGTTTGCCGCGCTCGTGCTCGCTGCGATGGTCCCATTGGTGTATTCCTACGTAGCGTGGCGGCGAGAACGGAACTGAATCGCAGAGGGCGCAGAGGCAAAGGAGGACGCGGAGAGGTAATCGACGAACTACTCTGCGGCCTCCATCGTCTCTCTGTGTTCCTCTGCGATTGAATACCTTTGATGCCTGCATTGCAAAAAACAACCAATTCCACTCGAACCCGTCGGAGATCGCGATGCTACGCTCGTTTCTGGCGCTAGGCGGCTGTGGTTGGCGGATCGGCGGGGTGCTCGTGCTGGCGGGCTGTACGCCGGCGCTGCGGCTGGCGCCGGATGATTCGCCCGAGGTGCTTTCGCGCCACGTGATCGACGCGTCGGACCCGTCGCTCGCCGGCGATATGGGGGTGCGGCGGCTCTATTACGGCAGTGGCACGGATCGCAACCGTCCCGAGTACCGCGACTCGGTCACGATCCGGACGGACAGTGTGGATGCATCGACGTTCGTCGATTTCGGTGACGACTCGGATGAGCGGCGCAAATATTGGGGATTCACGACGAAGGGGATGCCGCTGAACGGCCGGGTGTGGTATCCGGATGGCGCGGGCCCGTTCCCGCTCGTTCTGATCGTGCACGGCAACCACAACCCGAGGGATTTCTCCGATCCCGGCTACGCGTACCTGGGTGAGCACCTCTCCAGCCACGGCTACATCGTCGCGTCGCTGGACATGAACTTCATCAACGGCACGGGCCGCGAGAACGATGCGCGCGGCTGGTTCTTCCTCAAGCATCTCGAGGCGTGGCGCACGTTCAACCAGACGGCCGGCGGACCGTTCGCCGGCAAGGTCGATCTCGAGCGTGTCGCGCTGATCGGCCATTCGCGGGGCGGCGAAGCCGTCGGCCACGCCGCCGCGTTCAACCGGCTCTCACGCTATCCGGACGACGCGAAGGTGACGTTCGACTTCCACTTCGGCATCCGGTCGATCATCGCGATCGCGCCCGTCGACGGCCAGTACCGTCCCGCGGAGCGGCTGGTGCCCGTCGAGGACGTCAACTACCTCGTGTTCCACGGCGCCCACGACGGCGACGTGTCCGCGTTCATGGGCGTGCGCCAGTATCAGCGTGTCACGTTCACGGACACCCTCCCGCGCTTCAAGGCGGCCGTCTACGTGTACCGCGCGAACCACGGCCAATGGAACTCGGTATGGGGTCGTAACGACAATGGCCGGCGCAGCTCGCGCATCCTCGATCTCCGCACGCTCATGCCCGCCGAGGACCAGCGCAAGTTCGGGAAGGTCTACATCACCGCGTTCCTCGAGTCGACGCTGAACGGTCGTGACGAGTACCTCGCTCTGTTCCGAGACCATCGCGTGGCGGGCGGATGGCTGCCGAAGACGATGTACATCACGCGTTTCCAGGAGAGCAGCTTCCGCGCGGTCGCGGGCTTCGAGGAGGACGTGGACCCGTCCACCGGGAGTGCGTCCGGCGTCGTGCTCGAGGGTGACAGCCTCGCGACGTGGAGGGAATCACGCCTTCAGCTTCGCACGTCGAACAGCCCGCAGGAGGGCACGTCACACTACAACAATGCCGTGTGGATCGGCTGGAACAATCGCATCGAAGGCGACGACACCACGCGGACCGGGCCGCCCGCCGTGTTCACGGTCACCCTGCCGGCCGGCCATGCGCGCGACGCCGAGCTGTCCGCGCGCTCGTCCCTCCAGTTCCTGCTCATGCCGACGGACGATGTGCCTGGGCCGCGCTCGGCCCCGGCCGATTCTCTCGCCGCGGACAGCCTCAACCAGAACGAACCGGAGTCGGAGGAAGCGGAGTCGGACGACGACGAAGCTCCCGAAGCGGAATCCGACGAGGAGAAGCCGCCGATCGATCTGTCAATCGAGATCGTCGACGAGGCCGGCGCCACGGCGAGACTGCCGCTCAGCCAGTACGGCGCGATCCGCCGCCCACTCGATACGTGGATTTTGCGCCGCCGCGACCGCGAGCGGGAGCGCTTCGGCGCCCACAGCGAGACCGTGCTCCAGACCTACTCGATCCCGCTCGAGGACTTTCTCCGCTCGACGCCGTCCCTGGATCCGACACGGCTGAAACACGTCCGCTTCGTCTTCGACCGCGCGACCGCCGGCACCGTCATCATCGATGACGTCGGCTTCGCGAACATGCCGCCGGCCTTCCGAAGGGCCGTTCTCACCCAGGACCCCTGATCTCGGTTCCCGGTACCGGTTGGCCGGTTCGCCCGTTCAACCGGCTAACTGGGAACCGCCTAACCAGGCAACCGGCCAGAATGACCGCTCAGATGTGCGCAGAACCGCGCCGACTTTCGTGAGCGCGACGGGCCGGCGATCTCATAAGAAATTGTAGTACAGCAACTTATGTGAGT
>JBOHRM010000785.1:0-8406 GCA_050732715.1 Longimicrobiales bacterium | reverse complement strand
GGCTCTGCCGAGCTCCGCCGCGATCCCGGACGCGAGACCGCCGTTCTGCATACCCACCTCGAACGCGACGGTCCGACACGTGGTCTCTTCCATTCTCAGGGCGCGGCAGCCCCAATAGCCGAACAGGTAGCCGGCGGCATTGTGCAGGATCGCCGCGAAGATCAGCGCCGGGCCGATCGTCATCAGGTCATCACGACCCGCGGCCGTGATCACCACAATGATCACCGCTATGCCGGCCATGGACACGAGCGGCATGACGTCGTGCAGCCACTCGGCCCTGCCGCGAACCACGCGGTTGAAGGCGAGACCGAGCACGATCGGAAAGATGACCATCCGGATGATGCTCATCATCATCGCGAGAAAGTCGATGGCGATGAACTGACCGGCGAACACGCGCATGAGGAACGGTGTCATGATCGGCGCCATGAGCGTGCCCACCGCGGTGAGCGTGACCGACAGCGCGACGTTCCCTTTCGAGAGATACGTCATCACGTTCGAGGCGAGCCCGCCGGACACGGATCCGATGAGCACCACGCCGGCGGCGATCTCGGGCGGAAATCCCAGCGCCAGCGCGATCACGGTCCCAACCACCGGCATGATGCTGAACTGGCACGCGAGCCCGACCAGCACCGCCTTCGGCATGCGGATGACGCGCGTGAAGTCGGCCAGGCTCAACGCCGTTCCCATGCCGAACATGATGATCTGCAGCAATGGAACGATCAGCCGTTGCGTATCGAACCCATTGACCTCCGTGATCCGATGCGGATAGAACATCGCGAATGACACGGCGGCGAAAATGGACACAGTGAACGAGAAGCCGCGCGTGGCAGGGAACGCTCTCACTCCAATTGCGAGAAGAATGAAGAAGCCCGCAACGAGCCAGCCGATCTCCGAGCGGAACCCGAGGAACAGACCGACCAGCATCGCCGGCACGAAGAGGGTCGCAACGACGAGTGCGACCGTGTATGGAGAAACTCGTGCGGGATTCATGCAGTGCCGATCCTCATCATGCGCTGTTCCCGGCAACGTCGAGTGGCGATGCGGGCGGGAACCCGCAACCCGCTGCGGGTCCAACTCGGCACAGCGGAGCCGGCCGACCTCGAGCCGGAACGCCCAGCGCTCGACGACACGCGACTCGGAACCAGCGGGCATGCTTCGGTCAAGGGGCCGCCTTCCTCTGCATCAGCTGCCAACTGCGGCCCGGCCGGTCCGTCCGGAAGTACTGCACATTGCCACGGTCCGCGACCGTGATGTAGACGGTACGGCCGTCCGGTCCTCCGAAAGCCAGGTTGCTCGCGTTCTCTCCTTCAGCGAGCGCGACCTCTCGTATGAGCTCGCCGTCCGGCGTTACGACGGCAACGGTGCCCTTGCCGTAGCGGGTGATGTAGAGGTTGCCAGAGACGTCACAACGCATGCCGTCCAGTCCATGGTCGGGGAAGCCGATCAACAGGCGCTTGTTGCTCACCGCGCCGTCTGGCGAGAGGTCGTAGACCCAGACGTTGCGTTGGACGGACTCATTGACATAAAGCTTCGTCTCGTCGGTGCTCACTTCGACGCCGTTGGTCGTGCCCATACCGCCCTCGAGCAGCACGGTCGAACCGTCCGGCCCGATTCGCCACAGCTGGCCCGTCGATTCCTCCCAGTTGGGATCGCTGGCGTAGACGATGTCGTTGGCTCCTATCGCCAGGTCGTTCGGCTGGCTCATCTCCGGCTGATGCGCAAAGGTCGTGACCTCACGCGTGTTCATGTCGACCTTGAGGACATTGTGGTTCACATAATCGGCGAGCAGCATGTCTCCCTTGCTCGTGAAGCGGATTCCGTTGGCTATACTGTCGCCTGGCAGCTCCACGAATACCCTCGCGTCGCCCGCTGGAGTCACCTTTCCGATCGTGTGCTGTCTCTCGTAGTTGACGGCGTAGAGATTTCCGAGCGCGTCGACGGCGGGCCCCTCGACGCCAGAAGTGAAGGAGCCCGGTGGAGTGAGGTTCCGCGTCACGAATAGCTCGTCGCCATCGGCGGAGCTGGCCCTGCGCGCGGACGCACAGGCGCTGATCGACGATAAGAACGTTCCCACGGGCCCCGCCAGCAGCATGCCACCACCACTCATTCGCAGAAAACGCCTTCTGTCCAGCACGCCCAGCTGCGTCATAAAATCACATGAATCCCGTTGGCGGTGGGTAACTCGCAACTCGGAACTCGGAACTCGGAACTCGGAACCCGTTTCTGGTCAGTCCACCGGCAGCGTCAACTTCCAGATGCTGCCGGCGCCAGAACCCGCGTAGTTGATCACGTATAGCTCATTGCCGAGGAGCAGCGCATCGGTCGCGCCCTCGAAGTTGTCCACCAGCCGCGTCGTCCGGACGATATAGTTGTCATACGCCGGCATGTAGAAGAGCTCGATATGCAGCAGGTCGCTGCCCTCCTGCGCACCAACCTCCGCGCCACCGAACTCCCGCGCCATGCCGCCTCTCATTCCGCTGTGGCCGATCACGAGGCCGTCACCGCGGAGCTCGCCGCCGAGAGCTCGATCCACGTCGAAGACCAACCCGAGCAACGAGCGGTGGGCGCTGAACGTGCCGACCGTCGTACCGGCCGCGTCTCCTTTCCTGACCTCGCCGGTCTCGGGATCGCGGAAATAGTTGGCGTGAGGACCAACGTTCTGCACGGACGGCGTGATGACCAAGCCCTCCGGCAGCGGCGGAAAGTCGGGATCGTTGTAGAAATAACCGGCGTTGTACGCGTGACTGAAGCGGGAAAGCAGGGGGTCCCGTTCCGGATCCGGCCCCCAGTCCGGAAACTGCTGCGGATTCTTCACACCACCCATGATCCAGGGGAACCCGTAGTGGTGCCCTTCCCTGAGCCAGAACATATCCTCGGGATGGTCGTAATCACCTGAGTTCGACACACCGAAGAGATGGCTGTTCGGAGCGAAGGCAAGGCTGTAGAGGTTGCGTACGCCCCTCGCGAACATGTAGGGAGCCAGCTGCCGCTCGTCATGGGTCAGGACGATATCCTCACCATCGATCGGCAGTTTCAACATCACCGCGGTCGTGGGCACCTCTCGTTGTCCCGGATAGTTGCCCCGGTTGTGCTGCACTTCTCCGTGATCCGTCCTCGACCCGCTGTTGACAAGCAGATATCGTCCTTCCGGGTCAACCACGATGTCGTTGAACCCGTGATCGAACGCGGTCTGCGCGCCGCCGTGCTCGACCGTACGCGCGACCACGCCCCAGACGCGTTCGCCCGATGGCTGGACGGCGCCCCGCATGACCGCGCCGGTCGTGCCGAGGCCGTCATTCACCTCGATGTTTCCGCTCAGATACAGATCGCCATTGTAAAAGACCATACCTTGGAGACGAGGAATCCCATGATCGGCCGACGTGTACAGCAGCTCGCTCTCGCCCCGGGTCCTGACCCGATAGATGTCGCCCTCGAAGGTGTTGTAGTACATGTGGCCGCTGAGATCGTCGAGCACGAGGCGTACACTGTGCTCGGCGACGTCCATGTAGTGTTCCACCCGGATCCCGGGGCGAAGCGGCCGTGGCTCCTCGAGACCTCGGGGAGCGAACCGGCGCAGATACGCCACCACCTGCCAGATTTCTTCTTCGCTCAGCAATTGCTTGTACTCGAGCATTGCCGGCGGATTGCCCTCGGAGATCTTCCAGTACAACGATCCGTCGCTCTGGTCCTGTACGTCCGGGCTGGTGAAGTCGGCGGGTGGCCGGTCCCAGGACTGGCCGGCGCCGCCCGCGCCGTCTCCCCGCTCTCCGTGGCAGGCCGCACAGATGGTCTCGTACGTCTGTCGGCCTCGCCCGAGCGCTTCCGCGTCCGCGGAGCCGAACGGGTTGCGCAGGCGATTCGCTTCGCGCGGCGCTTCCCAGCGCTCCTGAGCCGCGACCGCGGCTCCGGGCACCAACGACAACGCCAGCACCAGTGCTAGCGCCCTCATAGAGCCGGCGCGGCGACCGCCTGTTCGAGGACCTCCTTGATACGCCTGCCAACGACATCGACGTGCTCGGGCTCGAGCATGACCACTGCGACGTTCAGCGTTTCGTCGCCACCGGACACCTCGATCCTGGGGTCGCCGTTGCGCAGGGCCTCGACCACATCCCGCGGTGTGATCTCCACCTGATTCTGATCCCAGGAAAGGCGGAGCCCGGGAAAGTGGTTCGCGGGGCCGGGGTTGATCTCCGTCTCCCCTCTCACGGACGGTAGGACTTCGGCGAATTCGGCGATGCGGCGAGTCCTGCCGATCCACTCCTGCCATTCCCGTTCATGATCGGCGTTCAGATAGGACTCGAGGGCGACGAGCATCCCGAACATCTCTTCCTTGTTCACCTTCATGCACCGGCCGATCGTATCGGAAATCGGGCTGTGGTTGAGCTTCGCCGCCTCGATCAGGTCCCTGCGTCCGTAGAGCAGACCGGCGCTCTGCGGGCCGCGGATCGCCTTACCGCCCGAGAAGGTGACCAGATCGAAGCCCATCTCGATATACTTGAAGAGATTCTCGACGGGGGGCACGTCCGCCGCCGCATCATTGAACGTGACAACGTTGTGCCGCTTGCCGATCGCGACGAACTCCTCGCGCGAGATGCTGCTGCGAGACGCCGCGTTGAAATAGAGCGCCATGACCGTGCGGTCATTGATCGCGGCTTCCATCGCGGCCGGACCGTCGACCTCGATCATCTTCACGCCGCAGTTGCGGACGGCGTGTTCGTAGCCGTAGCGGTGGGTCGCCTGGACGATCACCTCGTGCTGCGGCCCGGGCAGGTTCGGGAGCAGCCGAATCTTCTCCGGGTCCTTGCCCGTGATCGTCGCCGCGGTGCCGAGCGTCATCGCCGAGGCAGCGCCCGACGTCACCATCGCCGCTTCACACCGCAGCAGCTCGGCGATGCGCGCACCCACCTTCTCCTGCACTTCGTTGAGGTCGGCGAATTGGCGGGACGTCGATTCGATCGCCTGGACGACCTCCGGCAGCATGAGCGAGCCCGAAAGGAAGGTGAGCGTGCCCCTGCCGTTGATCAGCGGCGTGATCCCGAGCTCGGCAAACAGGTCCCTGTCACCGCTCCCGGAGCCCGCCCGGCTACGGCCGTTGCCCGCGGCCCGCTCGGTCGTGGTGAACGAGCCGGCGCACGCCGTGGTCCCCATCACGGGGATCCCGGCGAGAATCTTCAATGCTGCTTTTCTCGAGATCATCGGCCCTCGCTTATGAACGTTTCGGTAACTGCGAACTGGAAGGACTCCGAGGCCTGATCCACGGTGGCCTCAATTCGCGCCATCGGCCGCCGCGGGCGCCCATGATGGCGCGGCGAGGCCGTTGAGATCCCAAACGACCCTGCCAGCCCGCAGCGTGAGCTCGGCCACGAGCTTCCGGCTCCCGGGACGCCGGTAGCCACGAGAGTCGGGGAACCCGAAATCGCCCTCGCTGAGGCGGAGCACGGCGATGTCCGCCTCCGCGCCCACACCCAGATGTCCCAGGTCCTCGCGCTGAATCACTTGCGCCGGCCTCGATGTCGCGGCCTCGATGACTTCCTGTAGGCTCATCCCCAGATTCATCATCTTCGATACTACGTTCAGCATGTCTTTCATCCCCGCGTTCATGCTGCTGCGATGGATGTCCGAGCTGATCGTGTTGGGGCGCAGCCCCTGCTCGAACGCCGGCACGGCGACGTCGTAGAAGAAGCTGCCGCCGCCGTGGCCGACGTCGAAGATGATGCCGCGCTGCTGCGCTTCGAGCATTCGCGGCCGCAGCCGGCCACTATCGTCCACGATCGCCTGTCTGTTCGCGCCGCCACCGCCATACATGTGCGTGTAGATGTCGCCCGGCCGCAGGATCTCATGGAAGAGCGTCTCCAACGGCAGCGGTGGCGTGGCACCACCGAAGTCGACCATCACGGGTATGCCCGCCTGCTCGCCGGCGTCGACCGCACGCCGATAGATCTCCCAATCGTGTCCTTCGTAATGCGCCACCTTGACGCCGACGATCTCGGGGAAGCTTCTAGCCATGAGCGCCGTCATCCTTGGGTCCGCATCACCGAGGTGCTGCTCCCACGGCCCGCCTTTCATCCCCCACCCGACAATGTTGATGAACGCCAGCACACGCGTCTGCGACTCATCGATCACCTGGTCCTTGAACCGACGGAACTCACGCCAGCCCGCTCCCCCCACGTCCACGACGGTCGTGACTCCGGCGCGGAACGTGAAGCCGTCGGGCGGCAGCGCGTTGAATCCGTTGCTGTACGCCGAATTCGGCTCGGTGCCGTAGAAATTGTGAGAGTGCATATCGATGAGTCCGGGAGTCACGTACAGACCGGAGGCGTCAACGACGCGCTGTGCGTCCGTAGCCGGGATATCGGCGGCGACGCGGTCAATCGTGTCCCCTTTCACTGCGACGTCCATCGGGCCGTCGATCCGGTTCCTCGGATCGATCACATGCCCGCCCTTGATCAGGAGATCGTACTCCTGTGCTCCGGCCGGAGCCGCGACCACGAGAAGCAGACATCCCAGCACCGCGGGCAAAGAATAATCGAGCATCGCTACTCTCCGGCTCAGGGCAAACGATCTCTGACGTCGCGAACTTGCGAGGCCGTGACGGCATCGGCGTCATTGCCGAAGCTCCGCCGGATATGCGTGGCGACCTCGGCGATCTCGTCATCCGTCAGAAAGCCGTGCTTCGGCATGACGTGTTCGGCGTAGACATAGCCATCGACCTCGATGGGCTCGTCCCAGCCGCCCAGGATAATCTGGATCAGCCGGCCCTTGTCCCCGGTGACCCAATCCGTTCCCGCCAGCGGCGGGAACCGGGGAACGGCACCCCGGCCGTTACGCTGGTGGCACCCCGCGCAGTACGTCTGATAGATCGCCTCTCCGCCGATGGCCAGTCTCTCCTGGAGCCGGTCCGCGTCCTGGTCGGGATCCTTGACGTTGCTGGCTTGCCGTTTCTCCTGTTCCAGCCGGGCGAGATTCTCAGGGCCGAATGCGTCTCGATCACCGGTGAATCGAATCCGCCAGATCTTTCCCCTCACGGATTCCGTGATGTACAGAGAACCATCGGGCCCCGTGGCCAGGCCCACCGGCCGATGGTGTGCGTCACCGGTCGATACGATCGGGTCAATGACCGAGAAGCCGTTGCTGAACACCTCCCAATCACCCGATGGCTCACCGCCTTCAAAGGGGACGAACGCCACGAAATAGCCGGCCTGCGGATAGGGACTGCGGATCGTGGAGCCGTGGAACGTGATGAAGGCGCCGTGCTCGTAGTGCTCGGGGAACTGGTCACCGTGATAGAACAACAGCGCGCTGGGCGCGAAATGGCCGGGGAACCCGATCAGCGGCTCGTGGTACTCCGCGCACCGTCCGACGGTCTCGCCGTCCCCGCCGTACTCCGGACCGAGGACCTTGACGCCCCTCAGCTGGTCGTAATAGCAGAAGGGCCAACCGAAATCCGAGCCTTCCGTGGAGCGCACGAATTCTTCGGCCGGTAGCACCGCGTTGTGCCACGGACTGTAAAGGTTCGGCCACATCGTGTGGAGGTAGTCCCTCCCGTGGATGGCGGCGTATAACTGTCCGTCCACCGGGTTCCAGTCCAACGCGACCGTGCTGCGGATGCCCATGGCGTAGCGGGTTCCATCCGCCTGCGTCTGGTTCAATCCATCCGCATCGAAGCGCCAGATTCCGCCGTGTTGCTCGAGGTCCGGGCAGGGTTCCCGTCCCATGGTGGCGGGCACCCGGTCGGGCTCCTGGCACACGTCCGTGGGTGTTCCGAACGGCACGTACACGTGCCCATCATCGTCGAACGCCAACGGCTTCTGTTGGTGCTGATGCCGCAAGCGCGCGTGGTCATCGATGACGATCGTGTCCATCGCCTCCCGCGGCAGCAGCTCGCCGGGCGTCAGCTTCGCACGGTAGACCCTCAGATTCGAGCTGAAGTACAGGTACCCGTTGTGGATCTCGATGCCCGTGTGGTAGTTGCCCGGCTCGTCCCGAGTCCAGAACCGTTCGATCCGGTCGGCCCTGCCGTCTCCCGTGGTGTCGCGGAGCGCGACAATGCTTCCGGCTTCGGCCGATGCCCGCAGCTTTACGTAGATGTCCCCATTGTCGTTCACCGCGATATGGCGCGCCGGACCGATGCTGTCCGCGACGACTGTGGCTTCGAAGCCGTCCGGGAGCAGGAGCTCCGCGTCATCCGCGACCGGTGCGCCGCCCACCCCGCCCACGCTTTGGCCGCATCCGACCAGGACGACCAGCACGAAGGCCGGCGTGCACCCCAGCAGCCGGCGGCCCGCGTTTGTCATGGCGGCGTCTTCCGCGATCAGGCGTCGTTCACCGCCGCGATGCAGTCGATCTCGACGAGCGAGTTCCCCGGGATGCCCCCGGAACAGGCCACCGTCGTGCGCACGGGTGGGC
>JBOHRM010000784.1:0-5834 GCA_050732715.1 Longimicrobiales bacterium | reverse complement strand
GCGGCGGGGGCCGGGGACTCGCGACTCGCCGACTCGTGACTCGTGACTATTTCAGCCGCACGCGGTCGAAATCGTCCACCTGCGACATGTCCGAAAGGATCACGTCGTCCCCTTCGTTTAGACCCTGCGAGATCACGATTTCGTTGACAGAGCTCTGGCCGAGCTGGACGCGCACGCGCGATGCGTGCCGGCCGTCGGGCTCGACCCTGAACAGGCTGATCGTGCTGTTCGCGCTGCCGAACTGCGGCCGGCCGACGAACAACACATCGTCGAGCCGCTCGATCTCGATCTTGCCGTCCACGCTGAGGTCCGGCCGCGCGCCGGCGGGCAGCTCGTCGGGCAGCTCGACGTCGACGCCGACGGTGCCGGTCTGCGCCGCTGGATCGATCCTCACTATGCGGCCCGTCACGATCCCGTTTCGCGTGTCGATGTGCGCGGTCTGGCCGATCGTGACATCGACGGCCTGCGTCTCCGGGATGCGCAGCTCGGCCTTAAGGCGACCCGGCTTTACGACGCGGGCCAGCTCCGTCCCCTCCGTCACATATTGCCCGATCTCGAGGTCCAGCGCCTGAAGCACGCCTTCGGTGCCGGCAACGACGTTCATTGATTCGATCCGTTGGTTTCGATAGGCGACGATCTGCTCGATCCGCTCCACTTCGCGTCCCTGCGAAGCGATCTGCTCCGCGATGTTGTCGCTCATGACCTCGAGCCGTCGCTTCTCGAGCTCGAGCCGCTCCTTCAGCTCGTCACGCGTGTCCTGCGTGAGCGCCGCCTGATTCACAGACCCAACGCCCTTCTCGAGCAGTTCTTCATTCAACTTCGCCTGCCGTTCCGCCTCCGCATACAGCGTCTGCACGTTAAGAACTTGCGCTTCCTGAGCCAGCCTCTGCGTCTCGAGGGTCACCCTGAGGGAGGTCAGCTGGGTCCGAGCGTTGCTAAGGTCTCGCTCCGCGCCAAGCAGCAGAAGCTGCTCATCCGGATTGGACAAGCGGACGATCGGCGAACCCGGCTGCATTTGCGTGCCCGGCCTTGCGTGAACTTCCTCGATGCGGCCGGCCGTGACCGCCGTGACGATCCGGATGTCCACCGGCACGAGCGTGCCCGGTCCGCCGACCTGGCGCACCATCTCACCTCGCTGGACCGTGTCCCGCCACAGGATCGCGCGGTCCACCCCCGGTGCGGCCGGCTCGAGCTGCGATAGCCCCAACGTGATTCCCAATGCGACGATGATGCCGCCCGCAATGTAGAAGGGCCGGCGCTTCTTCTTCGGGTTCTTGCGTGGCTTGTCCATGGCTCGTCCCCATTTCCGACGCGTGTCACCTGGACCGTGCTATCGACAAGCCTCATGCCAGGCCGTCACGCTTCAGAAATGATTACTTGACAACATAATACGCTTCTGCGCGCCGCGCCACGGGTACGCCGGTTTCCCGAGCGCGGGAAGCTGCCGTCCCGATTTCGGTTCCCGGTTCCCAGTTTCCCGTTCCCGGTTCCGGCGTTGTTCCCCACCTTCGGCACGGTCGTCGTGCCCGACCTGACGCGGAATCCAGAGAACCGGCAACCGGCTCACCGGCTTACCGCAACTTCCTTCCGATCGCGGCCTCGAGTGCGGCGAGGCTCTGGTGGAAGTCGTAGATCGCCGCGAGATAGTCCTGGTCGGCGGTGACCTTCTGTCGCTGTGCGTCGGTCAGCTCGACGATCGTGCCCGCGCCCAGGCGGTAGCGCTCGCGTTCGAGCAGCAGCGCCTCATCCGCGGCCTCGACGTTGCGCTCCTCGATCGCGACGGTGCGGTACGCCGCGTTCAGTGCCAGCAGGTTCGTCGCGACCTGCGTACGCCGATTCAGCTCTTCCGCGCGCCGCTCGTGCCTTGCGTCGTCCGCGGCCACCTGGGCTGCCTGGAGCTGCACCTCACGCGAGAATCCATCGAAGATCGGCAGCGAGACCGTCACACCCGCGCTAAAGGGATTCGTGTCGAAATCGAACGGAAACGCGTCATTCTGCGCCAGCACCGCCGCCCTGGCCTCGTCGGTCAGCGCGAACCGCGCCTGGCAGTCGACCGGCTGGTACGCGGGAAGCGGGGCGAACAGCGCATTCTGATCGCTGCAGCTTTGCATCTGATTCTGGGCCGACTGCTCAGCCTCCTGGAGATTGAACGCATCCGAACCCGCGCGTCGAACGAAGCCGCCCCATCCGCCGCTGATCGAGATCGTGGGCAGGTAACTCATCTTTGCTGCGCGGGAGGATGCGTTCATGGCGTGTTCGTTCGCACGCATGGCGACCACCTGCGGATGCAACTCGAGCGCCGTCGCCACGAGCTCGTCGAGCACCCACGTCGGCTCGAACACCTCGAACGTGCTGGTCAGCTCGATCTCGCCATCGACGGCGACGCCCATCTGCTGTAGCAACACCAGCATCTCCGTCTCGAGCAGGTTGTCCGCCTGGATCAGCCCTACCTCCGCGCGGCCGTACTCGACTTCGGCGCGCGTGACTTCGAGCCGTGTCGCATCGCCGACTTCGAGACGGGCGCGAGCGAGGTTCAACGCCTGCTCGGCGCTCTCGAGCGCCGACTGCGCAATCTCGACGCCATCCCGCGCCCGCAGCGCCGCCAAATATCGGGCGGTCACATCGGCGGCGAGCGTGAACCCCTCCGCACCGATTCTCGCCTCGACCGCCCTCGAGTTCGCTTTCGCCTCGGCCGTCCGGAAAAATGTCGCGCCACCGATGTTCATACCGAGGTTGATCCCGTAGCTCGACGTGTAGGTCGTCGGTGTTGTCACGTCGAACTGCGACGCGGCGCCGCCCACCCGCTGCGTGCCCTCCGCCGTGTAGCCTAACCGGCTCGAGACACCGAACGACGGCAGGAACTGGCTGTACGCTTCACGCACCCGCCAGTGTGCAACCGATTCGTCGTTCGCCGTCGCGCGGTACGTCGGGTTGTTTGCGCGGGCGAGGTTGATCGCCTCTTCGAGTGTCAACGTTGCCGCCTGCACAGGCGGAGTAGGTTCCTCATCCTCCGGGTGCTCCTGCGCGGCGGCCGGCATCGCGAGGACCAACGCTGACAGGACGGCGGTCCCGCCGCGGCCGACATGCCGAGGGGTCGAGGAAGCGCAGAACTTGCCAACGGAACGCGCCCACCGGCGCGCGAACGGCATAGCAGTCGCGAACGTCATGGCTGACTCCTGTGGTGTGAACGACGTATGCCCGGCACACACGCACGCCCTACGCGATCCACGCGGCGCGAGATTCACCGGCAACGGCCGATCGCAGCTTCCGCACATGAACCGGCGTCGAGGCCAGTGCCAGGGGCAGCGCCCCACGTTAGGAAGCCGTGTGCCAGCCCCGAGGCACAGGCCAACACGGCCAGAGATAATGACTTAGGCGATTCGTCAGCGCCGCGCCCGGCGTCGTGCGTCTCGCGCGCGGGAACCGCGCGTCCCGCGAACGAACAGTGGGTTGCGAGTTGCGAGTTGCGAGTTGCGAGTTGCGAGTTCCGAGTTCCGAGTTCCGAGTTCCGAGTTCCGAGTTCCGAGTCCGAGTTCCGAGTCGCGAGTTCCGGGTTCCGAGTTGCGAGTCGCGAGTCGCGAGTCGCCCCGCCGCCACCCGGGTTTCGGCGACCGCTGGTGCCGGGCCAGCGGCATGGAAAACCGAGTGGAGACCACCATTGGAAACGGCACGGCGCGTGGCGGGAATTCTCTCGCAAAGACGCCAAGTGCGCGAAGGGGGACGCGAAGATCGCTACCGGCCCCACTTGGCGTATCCTTGGCGAGCTTCGCGCCTTCGCGAGAGAATTCCCTCGGAAGGGCGTAGTTGTTTCATTCACCGCGGGTGCCGGGCAGCGGCATGGGGAAACTTGGAACGGCGCCGAGCGCGTTGGCTGAACAAAGTCCTCTCCCCCCGGGCGGGGGGAGAGGGTCAGGGTGAAGGGGCCTCGTACGTCTAGATTCCGCCGCCGCCCTTCCGCTTTGCCGTCCTGCCGCCCGAGCTACCGGTGCTCGCGCGGCTGCTGCCGCTGCTGCTCGAGCGTGTGGCTGCGGGCGAGCGGCTGCTCGACGGCGGCGACGTGTCGATCCTATCGCGCGCGGAACGGGACGACGGGCTCCGCGCCTCATCGGACGCTGGGGCGCCGCCACGGGTGTAGCCGCGGCCTCTGACCAGCCTGCCTCTCTCCTGCGGCTCCGTATCGCGAGGCTCGACCACGATCACCGACGGGCCGGACGACCGCCAGCCGTACCGGCCACCCCAACCGAACGGCGAGTACCCGTAATAGCCGCCGTACGCGTACGGGTCGTAGTAGGACAGGCCGTAGTAGGGGTCGTAGAAGCGGCCGTACACGCTGCGCCCGTAGCGGTCATCGCGCGCATCCGCGACTTCGGCGGGTGTCGGCTCGTCCGGCCGATAGCCCACCATTCTCGCCCCCGCGTTGACGTTGAACACGTCGGGATGGGCGAGCGCGACCACGAGGTCGATCGCCGACTCGGGAACGCCGGCGTCATCCATGGCGATGAGGGTCTCGGCGTTCACGTCGAACGTCCCGCCCAACTCGAAGAGGTACAGCTCGAGCGCCTCGGCGCTCAGCTCGCGCGATGCTTCGGCGAGGTCTTCGATGCCGATCGGCTCGGAGGCGGCGGTGCGCGCGGTCTCGATCGCGAGCCCGCGATCCTGCGGCAACGCGAGACCAACCGTTTCCTCCACGCCTTCAGTCGCTTGGCGGTACCGCTGCGCGCGCACGACCGGGTACCCGCCCGCTTCGACGGTCTGTACCTCGAGCCACTCGATCGGCGACGTCATCGCGATCACGCCCGACGTCACACGCCGCGCCCCACCCTCGCACGCGAGCTCGGACCGCAGGTATACGCGCTGGCGGTCCGCCGACCACGACGAACGCTCCCAGCCACTGCATCCGGACTGCTCCACCTCGCGTTGGGTGCCATCCGCGATGAGCGTGCGCGTCTCCGTCACTTCGCCCCCACTGACCGTAAGCAGATCGACAGCCAGTGGGTCCTCGGCCGGCGCGATGCACACATCACTCGCGTCGCTGAGCGCGCCGGCGGGACCGCCAATCGCGTCCCAGCAGCCGAACCAGGCGAACCAGGCGTCGCCTTCCGACTCCTGCGCCTTCACCGGCGCCGCCACCACCCCAAACACGGCGATCGCGCCGAGCAGCGCGCCCGTGCCTTGGAATCGGATCCGTACTCGATCGATGCTCGTCATGCTCGGCCTCCCTCCGAGTCGGCATTCACAGGTGACGGTCGAAAATCGATCGCCGGCGAGCGGGTGAAACATCCTCAGAACCGAAATGATAGCCCAGCCGTCGCCTGGAATCCAGCCAGGTCGATCGGCTCGTAGTCCTCGAAATCCAGGTCGAGGTCCGCGGAGCTCCACAGATAACGGCCTTCCGTCATCAACGCGATCCGTGGACCTAGCGCGATCTCGATGCCGCCCAACACCTGAGCGAGCGGGGACCAGCCGCTGGACTGCAACAGCACATCGTCATAAATCGGCAGCTCGGGATCAAACTCGTCGACGAAGCTACCTTCCTGCTCGAACCGGTGATACATGGCGCCAGCGCCGGCGCCGAGGTATGGCACCACGGTGGACGGCACCCACGCGAAACTCCCGATGGCCCGGCCGCGCGGTACGAGGTAGAACCGCAAACGCGCAGTGAGCGGGACACGCGTTAGCCGCGTGTCCTGGACGATCGGGAGATCATCTTGATCCACAAGATCGTGATAGTCCGAGCGAGCTCCCGCCCGACCGTACATCGCACCCAGAACCAGATCCAGCTGATCGGTCGCGCGAATGCCGACATCGCCGCCGAACGCGAACCCACTGAAGTC
>JBOHRM010000783.1:0-7474 GCA_050732715.1 Longimicrobiales bacterium | reverse complement strand
ACCTTGTGCAGCGCGTCCTTCGGCGCGGTTGTGCGCGAGGCGGAGCGGCATACCTGGACGCGGGACCCGTTCGATCGGCTGATCGTTGCCCAGGCTGCTCTACACGAGGCGCCGCTCGTGACAAAGGACGAGACGCTGCACGCACACTATGCTGCAGCCGTGTGGTGAAAATCGCGCACGTCAGTGTTGACGGGAGCAACGGCCCGAGCGTTCCGGGGAACGCTATAGCCGGCCGGCCGCCGGCAGGGTTCACTCAGAGCACGACCACCGGTCCGGGTGCTCTCACACGGCACACGGGAAGCCTCGACAGCTCGCCGCCTTCACGCACTGCTTCCGGGTGGAACCGCGATGGCCTGGATCGGCGACTCGGCCGGCACGCTCGCGAACCAGCTCACGTCACCGGTTTCCGGGTCCACGAAGCCGAGCCGGTTCTCCCCTTCCGATAGCGAAACGGCGATCAGGTTACCGCGGGAATCGAACGTCACCTCTCCACACCGGAGGATGGTGATGTTGAGCTCGAAGAGCGTCTCGAACTCGGTGCTCTCTCGCGAGCACAGCCCGATCACGACCTCCAGATCCGCATCGAGAGCATAGGCGACGTTGGCGCACTGTCGGAGGGTGGCGGACCGCGCGACCATGCTACTCGCGGCGCCCTGCGGCACGAAGCTCAGCCCGGAGATCCGGGGCGTTGAGCCCGAGTTCGGATCGCCCGCGGCGTATCGCACCGTGCCGTTCAGCACCGCCGTGCCGTCGTCCGGATCGATGGTCCAACTCAGGCCGGATTCGGCGGACACGAGCATGATCTTGTCTGCCACCGGATCGAAGCCCATGCCGAAGTGGATGTCGGCCTCCACGTTCACCGCCGGCGAGAACGGCTCGTCACTCACGGGCGTGGCCGTGGCAGCCTGGGGGTCCAGGATGTAGACCCGGCTGTCGTTGCCGACCCCGTAGAGCCGCCCGTCAGACGGACGATAGTCCAGGCCGACGATGCGACGGGACGGAGGCAGGCCCTCGATGGGCTCCGACCGGCTCACCGTTCCGGCGCTCTCGGTACCGAAAGCCAGGAGCCAGCCATCCAAGTCCACGGCGTAGATCGTGTCTCCGACGATCGCAAGCGGATCCGTCGGGCCCATCGGATCGGCCATCTCCGGACCCCCGTCTCCGCACGCAAGCGACGCCAGCGCGAGCGCTGCCAGCGTAAGCGCTGTGCCTGGAGCGAAGCCGGTCAGGGTGGCGCGCAAGCCGATCATGATTCCTCCGGAAGTTTCCGTTACATCGTCGAACCGGCGCGAAGCGAGGCCGCCGCCTCGATTTCGTTGGAGGCGCCGGGGTTCGAGCGCCTCCATGGGAGCAAACGTCAAGTGGAGGCAACTCCGGACACGTGGAGGAGTCGAGCATTGCGCCCTGTACTTACTCGCAGTATAATGAGAACAATCAATAGGCAACACCGAGCCGCCGGAGACCATGACCGAGCCCCAGGACCTGCTGCCGCTGAAGCCTCTCGAGTTCTCGATTTTGCTCGCGCTCGCGGAGGCCGACCGGTATGGCTACGACATCGTGAAGCGGATCGCGGAGCGATCGGGCGGTGGCGTGAAGTTGGCGCCGGGCAATCTGTATCAGGTGCTTGATCGACTGATCGACGGGGCGCTGATCGAGCCGAAGCGGCGGCCGGACCGGTCGAACGAGCGACGTCGCTATTACGGAATCACGGCATTCGGGCGGCGGGTCATGGCGGCGGAGGCGGCGCGGCTGGAAGGGGTGATGCAGACGATCCGCGGTTTGGCGATCCTGCCTTCGGCGAGAGGCCGGTGAGGGGCGAACTGCCGCGGGCGGCTGAACGCTGGTTGCGGCTGCTGTTGTGATTGCAGCCGCGCGAGTTTCGGGATCGCTACGGCCGCGAGATGATGGACTTCGCCGTGGACGCGTGGTCGGATCGTACGGCGGGTCAGGGCGTGTGGCGGAGCGCCGCGGTCCTGATGACGCTGAGCGTCGATGCTGTGCGGTCCGGCTTGCGCTGCTGGCTGGCGGGGCCCGGCGCACGACGACTCACGGGCGAGCGACAGGACGCAGATGGATTGACCGGTGTTCCAACGGCGCGGCGCACCCGGCTCGCCCGCCCAGAATTTGATCACCCTAGCGTTGGCCATAGCCCGGGCCCTGGAGTTTCCATGGATTCGTTGCGGCAGGATGTGCGGTGGGCGTTGCGGTCGTTGCGGCGGCGCCCGGGTTTCGCGGCGGTGGTCGTGGCGACGCTGGCGTTGGGCGTGGGCGCGAACACGGCGGTGTTCGGCGTGCTGAATGCGGCGCTCTTGAAGCCGCTGCCGTACGCCGAGCCCGATCGCCTGATGCGGCTTTACACGACCGATCGGGACGAGCCGGGCGACCGCGAGCCGATCGCGCTGCCAGCAGCGGTGCATTTCCGCGATCATGCGCGGACGCTCGAGATCGGCGTGTTCTACAACTACCGGTCGGAGGGCGTGGACCTGACGGGTGGTGAAGCTCCGGAGCGCGCGCGAATGATGCGCGTCAGTGCAGACTATTTTCGGGTGCTCCGCGCGGCGCCGATATTCGGCCGCACGTTCACGCGTGAGGAGGAGCGCCCGGCCGACGGCGGCCGGCGCGTGGCGCTCGTTCCCGCGGAGGCGAGGCTCGTGGTGGTGAGCGAGCGAATCTTCCGTCGCTATCTCGGTTCGGACACTGGCGCTCTCGGGAGCACGCTGAGGATAGACGGCGAGCCGTACACCGTGATCGGCGTGATGGAGTCGGAGTTCGCGGACCCGGTCGAAGGTGAGGTCGACGTATGGCTGCCGCTTCCGATGGCGGAGGGTGCGGGCTCCTGGTTCAACCACTATCTGAGCGCGTACGCGCGGCTGGCGCCGGGCGCCACGGTCGAGGCGGCGAGGCGCGAGCTGGCGGAGCTGGCGAGACAGCAGGGCGAGATTGCGCCGGAGGTGGCGGACGAGACGGCCCTGCTGGTCCCGCTCCAGGCGGACATCATCGGGGACGCGGACACGATGCTGCTGGTCGTGATGGCGGCGGTAGGGTTGCTGTTGTTGATCGCGTGCGTGAACGTGGCGAACCTGTCGCTGGCGCGCGGCGAGGCACGCGCGAGTGAGCTGGCGGTCCGCTCCGCGCTCGGTTCGCCGCGTGGCCGGCTCGTGCGCCAGTTGCTCGCGGAGAGTTTGATCCTCGCGACCGGCGGCGGTCTGGTCGGACTCGCGGTGGCGTGGCTTTTGAGCGACGCGCTGGTCGGCCTGGCACCGGTGGAGCTGCTACCCTCCAGCTTCTCGGCGATCGACGGGCGCGTCTTCGCCTTCAGCCTCGCCATCGCCCTGCTGTCCGGTGTGCTGTTCGGTGTCGCGCCGGCGTTTCGGTTCACGCGACCCGGGCTCGAGCGCGTACTGCGCGAGGGTGGCCGGAGCGGTGCGGCGGGGCGCGCGGAGGCCCGCGCCAAGAGCCTGCTGGTGGTGGCGGAGTTCTCGCTCGCGTTGATGCTGCTGATCGGCGCCGGGGTGCTGATCCTGAGCTTCGACCGGTTGCAGCGTGTCGAGCTGAACATCGAGCCGGATCGCGTTCTGACGTTCGAGGTGCACCTGCCGTGGGCGCGCTACTCCGATGCCGGGCACCGCGCGCGGTTCCATCAGGAGCTGAACCGTCGTATCGCGGCGATGCCGGGTTCACGCGCGGTGGGCTCTGTCTCGCGGCTGCCGGCGAACGGCAACTATCACGGTTGGGGCACGCGACGCGCGGTAGGCGATTCAGCGGTCGAGGTCGGATCGCCGAGCGTGGGAGCGAACCAGCGTGTCGTCGAAGGCGACTACTTCGGTGCCCTCCGCATCCCGCTCCTGCGTGGCCGTGTGTTCGGTCCGGAGGATCGGGAGGATGTGGGCCGAACGGCGGTCGTGAATCAAGCGTTCGCGCGTGCGCTGTTCCCGGATGATGATGCGATCGGGCGTCGCATCCAAGGACCCGACTTCAACGCGGAGATCATCGGCATCGTGGCCGACGTTCCAGTCACGGCGAGAGGCGACGTCGAGCCCAAAGTCTATCACCCTCACGCGCAGTTCGCGTTCAACCGGAATTGGGCATTGACGCAGGTGGTCTCGCTCCGCGGTGAGCCCGCCGGGTTCCTCGAGTCCGCGCGACGCGAGTTGGCCGCGATCGATCCGGCGCTGGTGTTGTACGACCCCCGCCCGCTCGGCGAAGTAATCGGCCGAGGCGTCGCACAGGACCGATTCGCGATGCTGCTGCTGACCACCTTTGCGACGCTCGCGGTGCTGCTCGCCGCCATCGGCATCTACGGAGTCCTCGCCTATTCGGTCAGCCGGCGCCGCGCCGAGATCGGGATCCGCATGGCGCTCGGCGCGAGCGCGGCGGACGTGCAACGCATGGTCGTGGGCCAGGGCGGTCGCCTCGCCGTTGCCGGCATCGCGATCGGTTTGGTCGGCGCAGCGCTGTTGACCCGGGCTCTGAGCTCGCTGGTATTCGAAGTGAGCGTGACGAACCCGTTCGTTTTCGCCGCGGCGACCCTCATACTGGCGGCCGTGGCACTGGCCGCCAGCGCAATTCCTGCCTTCCAGGCGACGAGAGTGAATCCTCTCGAGAGCTTGCGCCCGGATTGAACGCACGAGTGGCCGGCGCGGACCTACGATTCCCCGGCTGAACTCGTATCGGCGCTCCATTCCAGACGGCTTGCCGCCGGGGCGCGGGGATCGGCGCGCGCTTGGCGATCGCGGATCGTCGACGGCGCACGTGTCGATCGTGCCGCCGTTTCGGCCCGTCCGCCGGGCCTAGGCGATCCGCGATCGAGTTAGCGACTTCGCGGGATGCAGACATTCCAAAATCATTGATTTCTGGAATGAAATGCGTAGATTGTTTCCATGAGCTCGATCGACGACATCCCGCTGACCGGGCACGCTGCTCTCGAGGCGGTGGCCTCGCCGGCGCGTCTGGAGATCCTGGCCGCGCTGGCCGAGCCGCTGACCACACAGGAGCTGGCTCAGCGGCTGGGCCGGTCTCGGCAGTCGCTCTATTACCACCTCGACGTGCTGGAGCGTGCAGGCTTGGTGGCGGTGGACGCGCCGACGGAAGGGGAGCGCGATCGGCGATTCCGGTTGAGGTCGGAGCGGGTGGCCATCAGCGCGGCTCGCGGGTCGGCGAGCGACCGGAAGGGCGGCGCGAAGGCGGTGCAGGCGATGCTCCGGCTGACGGCGCGGGAGGCAACGGCAGCGCTGGAGGATCCGGCGACGCGGTTCGATGGTGCGCTGCGAGAGATGATCGGAATGCGCGGAAAGGCGCGGTTGACGGAGGCGCAGCTGCGACGTTTGAACGAGTTGATCGATCAGCTGGAGGCGCTGCTTAGGGAAGCCGGGGGAGGCTCTCCGGCGGACCCGTTGTACGCCGTGACGCTCGTGCTCACGCCGGCCCGTGAAGCCGGCAAAGCAGAGGCCAGCAACGGGGAGAACGTCTGAAATGCCTGAGCCCGCTATTGTGGACCACATCTTGGTGGCCGTGTCGGTGCTGGTCGATCCGCTCCTCAACGTGTGGGGGTATCGGCGGCTTGTCCGCCGTGTCCGTTCGGGTGTGGCGAACGCGCGTTCTTCCGCATACCGGACGGGGATCCTTCTGTCTTGGACAACGACGATCGGCCTGGTGGCGTTCTGGTTGGGCGCGGGCCGAGCCGCAGCGGCTCTCGGTTTGGCCGCTCCCCTAGGCGTGCGGCTGCCAGTCGGCGCAATCATCACGCTCCTCGGCCTCGGGGTGCTCTACGCGCAGTGGAGGGCGGTGCAGCGGATCGGTGAGAAGGAGTTGGGGGCGCTACGGGCGCAGATGGCGCAGTTCGCCGACATGCTCCCCCGGACGGAACGGGAGGGCGCGCAGTTCCGTCTTGTGTCGGTCACCGCGGGAGTGTGCGAGGAGATCTGGTACCGCGGCTATCTGATCTGGTATCTGGCGGCCTTTGTGGGCGAGTGGCCGGCCGTGTTCGTCGGGGCGCTGGTGTTCGGAGTCCTGCACCTCTATCAGGGTCCCGCCGGTGTCCTGAAAACCGGCGCGAACGGGCTCGTGATGGGACTTGTCTACGTTGGAACCGGCACGCTCCTCTGGCCGGTGATCCTGCACGCAGCCGTGGACCTGCAAGGCGGCGCGATGGCTCGGCGCGTCCTGGGACCCGTCCCGCGCGCGGAGCCAGCCTGACGGCGCCAACCCACATGCACGGGGGAGCCGCGGCGCCATCGTGCTGGGAATGCGGATTTGACGGACGCTCATGACCTGCGGCCATGAGTCTCCGCACGCGAGTGACACCAGCGCGAGCGCTTGGATGGAGCAGAGCGAATCAGGGTGGCGCGCACGCTGATCACGCTACGGCGCCGGTCGGACCGGGATCCGGACGACGTACGGCACGTCGAGCTCGTCGGTCTCGACGCCCCAGATGGCATCGGCCGCCGCGTCATAGACAGTGAGGCCTGCCGAGAGGTCCAGCGTAGCCAGCGTCTCGCCCGCCTCGTCGAACACGTCCCACCGCTGCGTGCTCTGCGTGCTCTCGCCCACCACCGCCTCGCGGGCCAGCCAGATCGTACCGTCGCGGCCCGCCACGACGGCGTCCACGGGCGGGTAGAACGCCGGCAGGAAGAGCACGTCCCGGATCTCGGCTTCGTCGAAGTTGCGGGTGTACGGACCGACGATCGAGTCGGTGACGGCCGCGGGGATTTCGATCGGCTCGTACGCCCGCCGCACGGAAAAGACCGTGTTGCCCGACAGCCGCACGCCGGTGAACGTGTACGCGTGGTCACCCGGCGCCTCCGCGGCGTTGCGGTCGACCACAACAACAGACTCCCCCGCGGATGTGACGTCCCAGAGGGTGATGTCCGAGAACGGCTGTGACGCGACCTCGATGCTCCGAATCTGGTCCGGCGAAGGAATGCCCGAGTTGCGGCCGGACGGCCTCCACGTTCCGCCGCCCGCCAGAGCAATGAAGACGGCGCTGGCGTGATTCTGGTCGAGCGTCGCAATCGTGTCCGCCCCCATCCCGCCGTCCCGCTCCATGATCAGCAGCGGGAACCGGTCCGTCGAGGGGAGGAGCGCGCTCAACGAGCGCGTGCCGATCAGCGCTTTGCCATCGGACGCGAGACCGTCGAAGACCTGGGCCACGTCCTCGGGGAGCGACTGCGCCGTCGGCACCGGACGCGCTGAAAGCAAGCGGCCGCCGGGCCCGCCCGGCGGTGCCGGCCGATTGCGATGCCAACTCTCCAGTCAATCTAGCCGCGACGTCGGCTGGGAAGTTGACCGCGCTATACGATGCCAATTCTCCAATCAACGCAACGGCGACTTTTGGTTGGGAAGTTGACCGCGCTATGCGGTGGCAACTCCGCAGTCAAGCCGGCCAGGACGTTGACTGGGGAGTTGGCAGTGCCGCGGCTGCGGACGGATCACCCGCTTCCGGCCGCTTAAACGGCGCGAGGCCGCACTACGTGAT
>JBOHRM010000782.1:0-20002 GCA_050732715.1 Longimicrobiales bacterium | reverse complement strand
ACTTCGCCCGGGAGACGGGGCGCCTGCGGCGCAACCCGAAGAAACACCATATCGTAAATCTTTTTACGATGCGGGCCGATTAGTGCCTAACGCCGAATCCCGCTGCCGAGAGCTCAACTCAGGTGCTGGCGATGAAATCCTGCACCTGGACCTCGCACCGGCGGGTCGAGCCTTCGCGGAGTCGGCTCTGCCGCGTCACGGCCCGGTTTGACCAAGTCCGAGGGCCGCAGCGGACGGAAGGCGGATGCTCGGCGCCACCGTCGAGTACGAGTCGATCGAACAATTCGTTGTCGCTGACGTTCGGACCTCGCGGCGCGGGCACAGGACTCCGGCCGTCCGTGATCAAGACGGGAGCCCAAGCTCGCGGCCGAGCATTCGGGTGACGAAGCTGTGCCGGCTGTTCGCGAGCTTCCGGACTCGCTCGAGTGTCTCTGGAGCGCGGCCGAGCGCCTCGGCGGCCTCCAGTGTCGAGTAATAGGCCATCCAGACGTCGGCGCCGGTGATCTCGTAGCCGTATCCCTGCGCCAACCAGTCGAGCGCGGCGTAGCCCGCCTCCAGCGCGAACGCGGGCTGCTTCGTTACATAGTCGCGGGCGGCGCGCGCGAGAGTCTTCGGATCGCAAGGTGATGTCCGAGCGAGTTTGATCGCGATGTCGTAGAGGCCGAGCTGCTTGGCGGTAGCGAACCATTTTCCTTGCTCGCCTGGCGTCGCGTTCACGAGGTCGGTGAGGATCTGCTCCGGCTGTTTGTGCGGGTACCTCGTGGCGATGGCCCGGAACCGCGCCAGATATGTCCCGCCGCGGCCCATACGAACGCCGTAGCGGGCGTACGCCTCGTCGGCGAGGCCCGACGACAAGAGCATCTCCTCGCAGAGCGCGTCGACGTCGGCGTCGCTGGTCCAGGGGCCGCGCGAGGATTCGGCAAGCCGGATCGCCTCGGCCTTCCTTCCCATCCCGCCAAGCGCTCTGAGCGCCCAGCGCTTGTAGGGCCAAAAGTCCTCGGCCTGGACGACATCGACGATCTCCTCGTATCGCTCGGCGCGGAAAAGAGCGCTCAGGCGGGCGGTCGTGCCGTGGAAGTAGCCGCGCAGGTTCTTGTCGGGACTGAGCGCCATACGCGTGATGCCGATCAGCCGGTCGGCCCACGCGGAAGCGACGTTCTTCGAGCCGCACAACTCGCCCCAGTGATCGGCGAGCCGCTCGATGTACGGGATCTCGTCGTTGGCGTGCGCCTCCCAGAGCCGCTCGAGCCAAGCCTCCCGCAGCTTCGCGTCCGCCGGCGTTGGCGATGATGGGGACGAGCACTTCGATCGCGCGGTTCACCGCGGCACCGATCGCACCCGACGAGCCGTCTACGTGTTCGATGGCCGGCGACACGCGCTCGAGGAAGAGCACCGCACCTTCGGCCGCCAGCGCCGGGTCGCGGCGGGACACCTGTTTGATCTCGCTCACCGCCTGCTTGATGCGCTGGATCGCCGGCTGGGATTTCCAGCCGAACGCGTGGCGGCGGAAGCGCGCCCTGAACTCCCACTTGTGGACGCCCGTCCCGGATCGCTTTGCCGTCATGACGAACCCAGATGGCGATCGAGCTCGGCGCGAAGCGCGTAGAAGCGGCGATATTCAGCCCGGAGCGCATCGGCCCATCGGACCGTCTCAGGTGTCCGGTCGCAGCCAATGCACGCGCCAACGAGCCACGCGGCGTGGCCGTAGTGGCGGCGGCGCTTCTCTCGAGTGACTCCGGCGACGCGGTTCTCGGCCGCCTTGCGCAGTGCCACGATCAGGGCCTTGCGGGCCTTGGCCGCCTTGCTGCCGTCGATGCCGGCCTGCCGGAGGATGTCGCCGACCTTCGGGTGTGGCCAGGCGTGGCACGTCGTGCTCAGCGGTCCGGAGCCCGACCTTGTCGGTGTCGTCGCCTCGCTCCGGAAGCGCCCGCGTCCACACGGCGTTGTTGCCACCGAGAAGGAAGTGGAACAGTGGGAAGAGCAGGTGTCCCGGGTGCTCTCCGTTCGACCAGCCGAGCCCCGGCGCCGCAGCGAGGAGCTTCGCCGCCGGCTCGAAGTCCCCCTGGACCTCGTGCAGAAACGCGCGCTGGCGGTGCGCCGGCTTCGGGCACGCCGCGAGCGCCTCGGCCGCGCGTTTCCGGATCACCGGCCTGCTGCGTGTGAACCCGAGCCAGCGGCGCAGGCGGACCATCGTCGGCTCGCCGCGCCAGGCTCGCTCGAACCACGGGGATAGTTGCTTCCTGCCCAACTCCTGCGCGGCGAGCGCGGCGCCGTCCAGCAGCTCGCCTCGGACGTAGCTCCCGTCGCTGACGAGCTGGGCGGCCTCCTCGAACGCCGCGAGCGACGCCTTCCAGTCGCCGGCCTCGACGAGGACGTTGCACCAAGCCCGCAGATCGTCGGCGTGCCGACTCGAGCGTGCGAGTTTCGCAAGTCCCGCGGCGCCGTCCATGCGCAGGACCACCTCTCGCAGCCACCGGTCGGCATCGCCGTCCCAGGTGCTGCGCGGCTTCGCGGCGGCCTCCTTGGCGACGACGGCCCGCCAACGCGGAAGGAAGTCGTCGAGTCCTGGGAGCGGGTCGACAGCCACGCGCTCGATCTCCCGAATCGGCTCGAACAGGAGACCCAGACCACCGACCTCGTCGATCGCCGCACGGACGGCATCGGCGCGTTGTTCAGCGTTGGCGGTCATGTAGGTGGACGCGACGTACTGGGCGACGCACGTCGCGGGGTCGACGCCGAGCACTTCATCGACCACCTCGTGCTCGCCGAGATGGATGTCGCCTCGGGCGAGCGGTCGGAGCAGCGCGTCGAAGACGCGATGGGCCGCGGCATAATCCTTTCGGAGAAAGGCGTTCGAGCCGCTGCGCAGACGTTCGTCCATGTCGGAGGGGTCGGCGTAGCCGACGCGCTGAGCGGCCGCTGCAAACGAGACGATCTCGGCGACCTCGTGGTCGCACGGAGCCGCGGGCGCCCAACGGCGCTCCCCGCGAGCGGCGCGCTCGATCAGCGAGGTCACTAGGCGGCTGTGCGCCCGGTCATCGAGCTCGAGCAGCATCTCGCGAACCACTTCGCGCAGGTCCGCGGCGTCCATCGCCGCGAGCGCCTCGTCGACCACGCTCTGGTCGGGCTCGAAAGTGGATTCCCGCCTTCGCCTCATCGCGGCGGCTGTGTCGCGAACATCATCGGTTGCCGTTTGCCTGGGTCCGTCCCCGTGTCATGGACCTCCGTTCTGTTCGACGTCGTGGCGCTGCCGTGCCATATCGTCTGTCGACGTCGAGTTTGTGGCGAGGCGCGCCCACGTGGATCGTTGCAAGCGTTCGTAACGCTTTCGGGGCATTGGCGCAATCTAGAGGACCCCGAAAACGTTACGAGCCTACGGTCGGCCTGGGGTGGGTTGGCCTCGGTTCGATCGAACGAGCGAAAGGCGAACCTGGGGAGTTCCCGGGCACCTTGACCGAGGGAACTGAAACGTATGTGACGGAAACGGTGGAGACGAGGGTCTACAATGTGGCGAGGACGATCGCAGACGAAGTTCGAGGAGGAGTGATGGCGAAGAAGAACGCGAGCGATCTGGGCGATCATATCGTTGCGGCCGCCCGCGAGGCCGTGGCCGTGGCCCGTGGCGAGATGAGGCCGGCACGCGTCCGCCGCATACCGATCACGGTCCGGAAGGCGAAGGCGGCGCCGGCGGAGCGAGAGCGGGTGGTTGAGATGCTGCTGTCCCAGCGTCGACACTTGTGGCCCACAATCCCCCCACCTCCGCGAAAGCCGGTTGACTTCTGTTTCTCACGGAGCTAGTTGTTTCAAAAATATGAAACAGTTGGCACGCTATGAATCAGATCGATCAGGTGTTGGCATTGCTGAGGCAGGCACTCGGACGACGGGGCGAAGCGACCTTCACGCGAGCGCGCGGCCTGGGCGCCGTTCGCGTCCGGCGCCAGCGGCAGCACGCGGTGCTCAACCTGAGGCGACGGGGCAACGGTGCGTTCGGTGACCAGGACCTCGTGGTCCTGGATCATGCGGGTGACAGGGAACGAGAGGAGCTTCGGGCCGCGGGTGTGAACTTCGTAGACCTGGCAGGCCCGGTCCATCTGAATCTGCCTTTTCTTGTGGTCGACAGGGATCGGCCGTTGCCGGTGGTGCAGACCGAGCGCCGTCGGTTCACGACGACGACGGAGCAGGTGATACACACGCTGCTGACGACGACCCCGCACGATGTCTGGTCTACGCGAGAGCTGGCCGAAGCTGCGGCCGTATCGCCGGCAGCGGTCAGCCGCGCGACGCGCGATCTCCTGCGTCTCGGTTTGATCGCGAACGACGCGCCTGGCGCTCGAACGCGTTCCCGTATTCGCGTACCTGACCGTGAACGGCTGCTGCTGACATGGGCGGAACAGAATCACTGGGCGGAACATCCGCGCGTGGACGTTCTTGCGCCCATAGGGTCCGCGCGGCGCTGGCTCAAGGAGGTTGACCGCCGGCTCGATGTTCGGTGGGCGCTTACGCTGCATGCGGGCGCGGCGCTCTATGCGCCGCATGCGGCGGAGACGGACATTCATATGTACGTCGATGTCGAGGATGCGAAGGCGCTGCCGGCCCTCGCGCTCGAGTTGGAGGCCGAGTCTTCGGCTCGGGCGAACGTCCATCTGATGCTTCCGCGAGATCCGAGTGCCGTTTGGACGCGGATCGAGCGTCGTCAGGGCCTGCCGGTGGTTGAACCCCATCGGCTCGTGGTGGACCTGTGGAACTATCCCATCCGTGGCCGGGAGCAGGCGGAGCACCTGATCGAGACGATCCTGCGACCGCGCTGGGAGGCGGCGAATGGAGCGTAGCGCTGCGCTGCGTCGCGCCCTGGCGCCGGTCGGTCCGTACCTCAGCGACGTCGTTCTGATCGGCGGTTGGGTTCCATGCCGAGCAGCAGCGCGCCGGCCCGCTCGGTCGCGCCCTCTCGACCGCGACCCGGCAGTGGCTCGGGGCCAGGTCCTGGATGGCGCGCATGACGTGACTGAGCCGGGCGAGGCTCTCGGCGCAGGCCCATTCGGCATCCTCCGAGTCGAACGGCGGATCGGCCTCCTCGAACGGCAGGATGCGCGTGTACGCCGTGCGCATCTCCGTGTACGCGCGCCAGTAGAGCTCGTCCGGCGCGCGCTCGAGCGTGGCCTGGTCCGGGCCGTCGCCTTCCGTGTCCCGCTCGATCTCCATGCGCTCGATCGCGCGGGCGATGGCGGGCCGCGCATCGCTGGCGTCGCCGGCCGGCATGAATACCGCGCCGTTCGGGTGGTCGTCCGCCGTCATGACGACGGCCTCGACGCCTGCTTCGCGCAGCCTAGATGTGTTGACTTCAACGCAACATCGCCGTAGGTTTCGGTCGATGAGGGAAATGAGTATGCCGAGGTTCGAGAGGTGAAGTTCGGCGAGCGGGTGCGTGAACTGAGAAAGGGGCAGGGATTGACGCTTCGGGCTCTAGCGGAAACCGTAGGCGTGGACTTCAGCTACCTCTCGAAAATCGAGAACGGCAAGGCCGGCTATCTGCCGGGCGCGGAGACGATCCGCGCGCTGGCTGATGCCCTGGGCGCCGATCCGCTGGAGCTGCTCGAGCTCGCGGACAAAGTTCCGCCGGAGATGGAGCGGTTCGCCGGCAACGCGCGTGCTCGGCGGTTTCTACAGCGGGCTCGGGAGATCGCGTCGCCTGATGACTGGGACGCCTTGCTGAAGCTTCTCGAAGAACGGCAGAACAGTCGGTCACGGAGGAAAAAGGAGTAGAGCGACCATGAGCGACATGTCCAGCCTCTCACACGAGTACGCTTCGACCAGCGATTTTTCATGGCAGATCAACCATGCCGTGCTGCTGCTGGAGAAGCGTTACTCGCGCGGCGAATCCGAGGGCCCGAGCTCGGAAGAGCTTGCCGTCGCCCGGCGCCTGGCTCAGCAGACGGTGCGGGCTCTGCGGCATCGCCTGGGCGGCCAGCCGATCGTCAATGTTGACGAGGAAAGCTTGCCCGACGACGTCGTGTCGCGCATCGAAGAGCGGCAACGCGGGAGTCTGGATTCCTTCACACGGGATTTGGCGGAGTTGGACCGCAGGATCGCGAGCAACGTGCCGCTACAGCGTAAGGATCTCGCGTTGTTGGATTCGATCTGTGAGGCAGCGGACGCGTCGGCTTCGGCGACGTTTCGCAAGCTGTGGAGGCGGTAAATGGCGTCGCTCCTCGCGGAGCTGCTGCACGACACGAGCCGCCGCGGCGAGGAGATCGCAGAGGAGCTGAGACGGCTGCAGGGGCAGCTACCCGGTGAAGTGGAGGCCTACCGCGAGCGGATGCTGGTGATCGTGGAGCGGGCGCGCGGGATCGTTGCCTTGATGCTGGCCGATCCCGATATGGAAGACCCCGCGTATGCGACACGGTACTTCCGCGACTACAAACACGTTGCGCGTCTGATGCACGCGCTCGAGAATCTGCCGTTGCTCGTGCTCCGGCGGTTCAACGAGCAGGACCGGACCGTGACGTCGCTCATGGCCGCTATGTGCCGGGAGATCGGCTTTCCGCATGCTGCTCCGATCTGCTCGTCGATCAGCTCGCAGTACTACTGGACCGTGCCGGACATGGATCTGGTCTTCGTGCCCTGCCTGGAGCCGGATCATCTGTTGGGCCTGCCGGATGGCTACCACGAGCTGGGGCACATCCTTCTGTTTCGCGATATGAAGCGGCTGGTACATCCGGCTCTGGCGATCGTCGACGGCTGGTACGACAAGGCGCTCGCTCGGGGGCAGGAGCTCGACTGGCCTCGCGCGTCACTCGATGAGGTGGATGGATTCCGTCACCAGTGGCGCCGGTCCTGGCTGTTGGAGTTCGGCGCAGATCTGATTGCGACGTATCTGGTCGGCCCCGCCTTCGGGTGGTGCAACATCCGAACATCAACCAACATGGGAGGAGGAATCTTCGGCGGTAGCGAGAGCCATCCGGCCGACGATGCGCGGGCTTCGGCGGTCGGGCTGATGCTTCAGCGGATCGGATGCGGCGAAGCATGTGATGCGATCAGACGGCGCTGGAACGAGTTGGTGGCACTGGCCAACGAGTCCCGGCCGAACCGGTACGACCTCGCGTATCCGGGCGACCTCCTCGCTGAACTGGTCGTGTTCTTTCAGGGTGTCTGCAACGATCTGGGATTGCGCCAGTATGCCCAGAACGCCAACGAACTCATGCCTGTCACCATGGGCGTCAACCAGGCATGGGACAAATTCCGCGAGAACCCCAACGCCTTCAGTAAATTCGAGCCGTCGATGCTAGCCGCGCTCGTGGCTCAACTTTGACAGCGAACGACTCCGGAAGCGTTCGCGACGTAGCACGAACCGACCCTGGCATGCGGTTGCCCAGCATTCCGTGGCCGCATTCGGAATCCCCGGGGGCACGGAGCCGCACCCGAAAGTGCCGCGATTTGGCGGGCCGTGACGACGCGCGATGACCTTGCGAGTGCCGGCGATGCCCGAACCTGGACGGCGAGCACGGCCACCGGGGAGCCAACGGGGCAGGGACGCCACCGTGGCGTGGTCGCATGCGCCGCCCAGGCTCGGCGTTCAGGCGCGGGTCCAGCATGTCACCGGCTGGCCGCGTCGTCAAAATTCTCGTCACCGCTCTCGCGCCGCTGAGCACGGCGACGCGTCGCGCCGGAAGCCTCGGCTCACTCCTCGTCGTCTCCGGCGTGCAGGGTACCGATGTTCAGAGCCGTGGCGACGTTCACGCCGCACCGCCGTTCTTGTCGTCCGAATCGCCCGGGAGCCGCCGGCGGTCGTCGTCGCGCATCCACTTCACGGGCGCGTCTTCGGGCGTGAGCTCGTCGAGCAGCGCGAGCAGGAAGCCGATCGCGGAGTGCGCCGGCCAGTCGTCGTTCTCGGTGCTGATCTCGCCGCGGCGGTCGGCGAGCGGGCTCGCCAGGACCAGCACGATCGCGCGCATGCCGAGCAGCAGCGCGCCGGCCCGCTCGGTCGCGCCCTCGACCGCGACCCGGCAGTGGCCCGGGGCCAGGTCCTGGATGGCGCGCATGACGTGACCGAGCCGGGCGAGGCTCTCCGCGCAGGCCCATTCGACATCCTCCGAGTCGAACGGCGGATCGGCCTCCTCGAACGGCTGGATGCGCGTGTGCGCCGTGCGCATTTCCGTGTATGTGCGCCATAGAGCTCGTCCGGCGCATGCTTGAGCGTGCCCTGGTCCGGGCCGTCGCCTTCCGCATCCCGCTCGATCTCCATGCGCTCGATCGCACGGGCGATGGCGGGCCGCGCATCGCTGGCGTTGCCGGCCGGTGCGAATACGGCGCCGTTCGGGTGGTCGTCCGCCGTCATGACGACCGCCTCGACGCCTGCTTCGCGCAGGCACCGGCGGAGTGCGACGGCGTCGTGCTTGGGTCCGGTGTAGATCAGGTCCATCGGGGTTCCTCCTCGTGGAAGGTTGCCCGACGGCCGCCTGCAGGGGTATGATGCTTCGGGCGGCCCTCGGGCTGTCCGTTGTGAGGGCAGCGTCCGACACTGGCGTTCGGGCTGCTGCCTGCGCTGCGCTCTTCCGGCGTCGATCCGGCCGCGTGGCTCAAGCAACGGGGCGCCAGCTCCGGCAATCCACGCCTCATCGCCGGTCGCGTGCTGATCACCATACAGGTGGCGATCTCCGTGCCGCTCGTGGTGGGTGCGGCGCTGCTGCTGCGCACATTGGCGAACCTCGGCGCGGTCGAGCTGGGCTTCGACCCAACCAGCATCGTGTCGTTCCAGGTGGATCCGGGCTACACGCGGCTGTCGGAGGCCGACTATCCGAGGCTTTACCAGGAGCTGCTCGCGGGCATCGAGCGGGTGCCCGGCGTACGCTCGGTGACGCTCATCGAGAACGCGCCGGTGAGCGGCATCGTGTCGAACACCTCGATCGACGTGGACGGCAGGCGAGTTGTCGTCTACCGCAACGGCATCGGCCCGGCGTTCCTCGAGACGATGGGAGCACGACTTCTCGAGGGCCGCATGCCCGGTATCCAGGACGGGCCCGACGCGCCTCCCGTCGGCGTGGTCAACGAGACCGCGGTACGCGCGATCTTCGCCGGCGTCTCACCGGTCGGCCGAACGCTGCGACTCGGCGAGAACGACGTCCGGATCATCGGCGTCATCAACGACATGGTCTACCGCGACCGGCGCTCACCCGTGCCGTCGACCCTGTACGAGTCCGCGTTCCAGCGCGCGGCGTGGGACGGCTACCACGTGTTCCTGCGTACGAGCACGCCGTTCGCCCGCGTTGAACCGCAGGTCCGCGATGCGGTCATGCAGATCAATCCGGACATCCCGGTGTCGCAGATGCGTGCGCAGGCGGAGATCATTGCGCAGAGCGGCGCGAAGGAACGCGTATTCACCCAGCTTCTCACACTGTTCGGCGGCTTTGCGCTCCTGCTCGCGAGCATCGGGCTGCACGGCGTAACGGCGTACTCGGTTACTCGGCGGACCAGCGAAATCGGCGTTCGCGTAGCAGTAGGCGCACGACCCGATCAGATCCTGTGGATGGTGCTCCGCCAAGTCGTGATCCTGACCGGCATCGGACTAGCGACCGGCGTGCTCGCGGCCCTCGCCGCCGCCCGGCTGATCGCAAGCCTGCTCTTCGGCGTTGCACCCACCAGTCCGGGTGCGATCGGGGTGGCGGCGGCCGTGATGCTCGTCGTTGCGGTGTGCGCCGGTCTGCTGCCCGCCCTGCGTGCGGCGCGGCTGGATGCGCTCGTCGCGCTGCGAACCGAGTAACGGTCCGGTTCAGACCTCTGGCGCGTTCGCGGCCCCGCGCACGGCCGCCCTGCTCAACGGCCGCCTCGCCGAGATCAAGGATCGCGTCCTGACGACGCTGGTCCACGCGGCTAGCTCGAGCTGAGCTGCCCGAGCTACGCACTCACGACTGCGCTAGACTGCCGCTTCGCTCTGATGGTATGTTGACTACCATGGCACAAGTGACCCATGCCTGAGGTAAGCCGCTTCTTCGGAATCGTGATCACCATGTTCTATAATGATCACGAGCCGCCGCACTTCCACGCCAGGTACAGCGGCAGGAAGGTGCTGATCGAGATCGAAACGCTCGGTGTCCTTCGCGGCGAGTTGCCGCCGCGAGTGCTCGGGCTGGTGACCGAATGGGCGGCCATCCATCGGGACGAGTTGCTAGCAAATTGGCACCGAGCAAGGTCCGAGGAGCCCTTGGAATCCATCGACCCGTTGGAGTGAGAATGCTGATCGACGTTGTGGAAGCGCAGTCACTCGAACCGTATCGAATCCATCTCCGGTTCGCGAATGGTGTGGAGGGTGTCGTTGACCTCAAGCAGCTCGTAAAGTTCCGAGGTGTTTTCGCCCCGTTGCGCGACCCGGAGCGGTTCGGTGAAGTCTCCGTACACCCAGAGCTAGGAACGATCGTCTGGCCTAACGGCGCGGACCTGGATCCCGACGTTCTCTACGCAACCGTGACGGGCGAGGCGATCGACGTTTCTCGCCGATCATCCGCTGCGTAAGTAGGTCGCTCGTCAGCGCGAGGGCGGCGCGCGCACGGCCCGCCTCCACCAGGACCGAGAGCGCCCGCCGGCTCGATGTGACCTTTCTGCATCCTGGTCCGCGCGGAGCTGGAGCTCGGCGTCGTAATCGATCACGGCGCTTCATCAGCGTGCGGGACGACGAACCGCTCGCGTTCCTGCTCGATTCCCTCGAGCCGGTGGCGCCCGCGGGCCTCGAACGTCAGTCGCCGGCCGCCGCGGCCTCGCGCCTCACCGTCCGGCAACAGGCCGCTCACCGTGGACTGCGAGGCGGTAGGCTTCCAATCGGTCGGCCAGTTCGGCTGGGTTGCTCATCGCCACCATGTGGCCGCCGTCGATCACGTCGACCTCGATCCCGAGCCGCTCACGGGCGATCCGGCGCTGAAACTCGAGCGGGAACATCCGATCGTGGCGGCCGGCCAACACTCGGGTCGGGACATCCGGCCAGCAAGCCAGCGGAAAGGGCTCATCGAGCGGCGTCATCGACTGGTCCTGCCACGTCCGCGCCTGCGCCTCGGCTCGGAGCTCGGGCGGCAGGTCGTGGTAGTACACGACGGCGTCGTCGTCGGCCTCGACCGGCGACAGCCCAAGACTCGTATGGTACTCGCGCCTCGCCGGCCCGGAGCCCGTATTCGACCCCCACGCGTTGAAGGTCTCGCCGGGTGCGGGGATCATCCCGTTGAGCAGGACGAGCAGGTCGACTCGGCGCCGAGTGCAGACGATCGGTGCGGTGAAGCCGCCCATTGACGAGGCGACGAGGATGACGTCCGCGCGATCGCCGATGGCGTCGTCGACGGCATCCGCGTACTCCGACCAGCCGGCCCTGTCGTCGTGGGCCGGCAGCCGGATCGCGATCGCCTCCTGTCCGCGGGAGGCGAGCTCGGGAACGAGCCGATGCCAGTCCCAGGGATCGCCGCCCCCACCGGGGATCAGGGCATAGGTCGCCAATGCAGCTCCTCTCTACCCGCGCTTCGCGGGAGGACAGGTTCGAACGCCCGGTCGGCGTGAGGATTACGGTACGGTGCGGGCCGACGAGGGGCAAACTCATCCGGACCGCGAGGGCGTTCGATACGCCTATCTCCCGGCGAGGAGGGCGAGAACCGTCAGCGCGTCGCATGACCTGGCCGTGTACTTCCGCACGTTCCCGAATGCGACAGAGGCGGCGCGGATTTCAGCTGACAGACCTGTTCTCCGCTCCTGTTGACATCCTACCCGAGCAGGGTTAGAACTCCTACAGAATGTCTACCCAAGGCGATGATCGGCTGGAGATCCTCCAGGGCACGCTCGATGTCCTGGTCCTCAACGTCCTGCTCGCGGGCGAAGCGCACGGCCAGCGCATCGCGCGCGCGATCCTGGAGGGGTCGAACGGCGACCTGCTGGTGGAGCACGGATCGCTGTACCCCGCGCTCCAGCGTCTGGAGGAGCGTGGCTGGATCGAGGGCGAGTGGGGCACGAGCGAGAACAACCGGCGCGCGCGCTTCTACCGGCTGACGTCCGCGGGCCGCCGGCAGGTCGGAGTGGAGACGGACCGGTGGCGCCGACTGGTGGGTGCTATGGCGAACGTAATGGGCCTTCGGCCCTCGGAGGAGTGACGCGAGTGCGGCGCGGGAAGCGGAGCGACGTGGACCGTCGGGAGGAGGTCCAGGCGCACATCGGGCTGGAGCGGACCGCCTGGTGGGCGAGGGCGTGCCGCGAGACGAAGCGGTTGCGCGGGCGCGGGCGAGCTTCGGGTCGCATCCGGCGCTGGAGTGGGGCCGGAGGAAGGGAGGTCCGAACTGGCTCGAGACGATCGGACGAGACCTCCGCATTTCGGCGCGGCGCCTGATGGCATCACGCGGCTCGACCGCGGTGATCCTGCTATCGCTCATGGTCGGGATCGGCGTGAGCACGTCGATCTTCTCGCTGGCGGACCTCCCACGATCGACCCTGCTCGAAGCAACGATACGAAACGAGCCGGGTAGCGACAAGCCTGCGCGAATCCTGAAGGGCTGGCTCGATTTCCCTGGGCGGCCCGTGCTGCCCGCTGCGATTGCCGCGAAGGTCAATCACGATGCCGGACGGGGAGGCGCCGCGCGGCAGGGCGGACCCCTCAGATCGCCTGCGGCGACGTCCGGGTCGGCTTCATCGCGGACGCAACATCGCCGGCGTGCCGACGGCGCGCTCCAATTGATAGAGCCAAGCCGGCCCCGCTTGTTCAAACCATTTCATGAACACCGCCAGGTTGGCGCGATCAGCTATGGCCTTGCTGGCCCGGACGCGCTTTCGTTGCTGGCGTCCCGCTTCCAGGCTAGTGCCGTAGGATCGAGCGCGTAGGAACGAGTAGCCCAGCATTGGGATATCAGCACGATGGCTCGCGCCACACGGGCGAAGGGCGAACGGCCGCTGGACTGGGTCGGATCCTCGAAGAAAGATTTCCTCGCGTTCCCTGAGCCCGTTCGCGACGAGCTGGGTAACGCGCTAGGGCTTGCGCAGTTCGGCCGAAAGCATCCGGCGGCGAAGCCGTGGAAGGGAGAAGGACCGGGCGTGTTCGAGCTGAGCTAGTCGAAAATCACGCCGGCGACACGTATCGGGCGGTGTACACGGTACGATTCGCGGAAGTCGTTTACGTGCTGCACGCGTTCCAGAAGAAGTCTCCGAGCGGAACTCGAACCGCGCGGACGGATGTCGACTTGATCGCCCGACGGTTGCGGGCGGCACAGCAGGACTACGAGGCACGCTATGGGAAGAAAGACCGCTGACCCACGAGACGAAGACGTGAGCATCACTCGTGGTACGGACAACGTCTTCGCCGATCTTGGTTATGCGGATGCCGCCGACCGGCAGACGAAGCTTCGGTTGGCTTACGCAATCAACGGGATCATCAAGAAGCAGCGTTGGACACAGGCCGAGGCGGCGCGGCGACTCGGCACCGGTCAGCCGAAGGTGTCCGCTCTGGCACGTTACCGACTTGAAGGCTTCAGCGTGGAACGGCTCATGGCGTTTTTGGTCGCGCTCGACCGCGATGTCGAGATTGTGATCCGCAAGAAGCCGCGCGGGCAGCGGCCGGCACACGTCCGGGTGGTTCTCAACCGCTCAGCGGCGGGGAGGAGCACGTGAACGGCTTGTTCGGGGCGGGCTTCGCCGGCAGCCGATTCTCGATTCACAGCGTGCGGCATCCCTGGGCGGCGAATAGCTGCTGCTCGGGCTGACGGCTGCGATGTTTTCACGAGCCGGACCGCGCAGTCCTAACCCGGGATAGCTAATGCGGCGTGATCGGTGCCGTCTCCGGGATGGGGTCCCACCGGATCGCGCTCAGCGCGTCGGGCCGTTCCTCTCCAAGCTCCTCATAACTCAGCCGGTACGGGCCGGGGCCGACATCCACGTCGTCCACCCCTTGCAGGGCATCCGAAACCTTCTTCGAGTCATGGAACTCGAACGGCATCGAGTGGGCGGCGAGCGCGATGCCCATGCGTGCGGCATCCGCGTACCACATCTCGGAATCCACCGCCATCGAGTAGCTCCATTGATGTGTATTCGCGTCTTGACGCGGGGCAATCAGGATGCCGTGGGGATGACCGAACACGATCTCCCACGAATGCGTTCCGCTCCATCTCCGGCTGTGGAACCATTCGGTAAACGCCTCCGCGTCGTGAGGCGGCAGATCGAGCAGGCCACCGTGCCGTCCGTCCGCGCGACGCTTGTATTTCTCGACCGGCGGGAGCGGGTGAAGCTCCTCGAACGTCGCATCGTAGGCGACGGCCACCGTATCCAGATAAGCGGAGAGCGTCATTCCCTCGAGCCCCGATGATCGTTCGGTTCGTTTCATCGCCTGCTCGAATCGTCTGAGGTCGCGAGCGGACAGCGGCGGCTTCGCGCCTTTCGGCCACGTGAGATGGCGCTGGATCCTCCCGGTACGGCAGCCTGGCGGTAACAGCCGCGCGACGCGCCGGTTGTACGCGGCGAAGTTCCTCAGGGCAGACTGCAAGCGACGCTCGATCTGCGCCAGCGCTTCGGCCCACTCGGCATCATCGAGTCGCTGACCGGCGAACGAGAACGTTTGCTCGAACTCGACCTCGTCCGATCCGATTCTCCAGGAGAGTCCGTGCCACGCGAACCGAACGAACAGGGAGATGTAAAGGACACCGCAGTAGAGCATGAAGCGCGACGGACACCACTCGCGCGGACTCGGGATGTAATACGGGCCCGGCCAGACGACGTCATGCTCGTCTGCAAGAGGTTGCGTCTTCTCGAGAAGCTCGAGGATGCGGCGCAGCCGTCCGGCAAACATCAGCGCGCTTTCGGTTTGCATACTCGTATCCGTTTCAGGAGCGAGGCCTCGCGCGCGATCGAATCGGTTCACCGATTCGGGCACCTTCGCGATCCTCTCGAGACCGCAAGCGGGCGGAACCACAAGGACAAGATAACCGAGGCGTTCGCCGTCGGAGCTTGCTGGCTGCCCCGTTTTTCGCTTACGCACTCTCAATCCCCCAACGGAACGATCGCCGCGTATACGCTTCGCATTTGCTCGCGCGGGAAGCGGGTGGACAGCGCGCGCATGACCGTCGCTTTGTCGCGCGTGATCGAGAGTCCCTGGACCGCGAGCGTCTCGTACGCTTCGCGGACCCGCTCGCGGAAGGCCTGTTGGGCGTTCACTTGCCTGATGGCGTCGTCGATGTGCGCGCGGAATCGCTCGATGTCATCGAGCTGGTATTCTTCCAGCAGCAAAGGCAGGAGCACGTCGTAATTGAGCACATCGGACGTTTCCAGCGCGTTCCAGCAGGTGGCGATGACCGCCGCCTTATTGATGCCGGACGCCCAGTGAATCTGCTCCACGCTCTCCGGTTTGCACTTCCACAGGGTGACTCGGCCCGACGGCTCGGTCACGTACCACACGGCGCCTTCGGCACCGGACAGCCGCTCATCGGCGGCAGGCCGATTACGCGCTTCGAGCTCCTGGCGTAGCGCCTGGAAGCGCGCGACGGGATCTTCGTCTGCGTGTAGTTCACCGATCAGCGGCGCCGGCGGCACGCCACCCAGCCGCAGCCCGAAAGGTCCGACCACCGCCGCCGCCGCCGGACGTACGCCGAAGAGCGCCGCCACCGCGAGCGGAACGTCATACGCGATGAGGTGCGGGTTGCGCGCGCCGTACATCTCGAAGCTCACATGGCAGGCGTTGGCCTCGAGCAATCCGGGCAGGTCGGGATACCGGGCGAGGATCTCGCGCCAGTAATCGAGGAACGGCCCCCACTTGCTGTTCCGGAGGACCGCCGAAAGGCGAAGCTTGTAGGTGACGCGTCGCTCGCCGATGGCGTCCTCGTACCGATAAGCGAGCACGTTCGTGCCATCGAGTTTCTCGTACAGATGCGCCCGCTGGATCGGAGGAAAGTAGAACCGTCCGTCCCTGCCGAAGAGGTAGCGCAGCTTGGGCGTGGCGAAGATTCGCTGCGGCGCAGCGCGCCCATCCACGCGCAACAACGCGAGCGCGCCATAACGATGGTCCGGCCGCTGGCACAGGAATCCCTCCAACCGGATGCCGTCGTTGAACGGATCGGTCACGTCGAACGGCTGAAGGTACTTGCCGTCGACCTCCAGTAGTCGGCACGCTCGGTCCAGGTCTATCATAGCTGCTGCTCGCGCGCGGCGCCCTCCACGTGCGTACGGGAACGATGTGCTCCGGTTCGAGAAATCTGGTGCACCGCCACGGCGACGCCATAGGAGAAGCGGTCACAATGCCGGTCACGATTCCCGCGACGGCATGGGTGAATGGGCCCCAGGCTCAACCGAACTCCATGTCGAGCGCCTCAGCAGCCGATCGGAAGGCCGGGTGCTGGATCGCGAGATGCTCGGGCTCACCGAATTGCAGCTCTGAGGTGCGGATGCGGTCGAGAAACAGGACGACGCTGTGCCACTCGCCGAAGAAAGAGGACCACGAGCGAAAACCGGTGAACCCGGCGTCGTATATTTTGCGCGCCGCGGACTGAGACGCGGTCACGTCACGTGCCGTTTCGGCTGGGATCAGGAATCCAGGAAGCGGCGCCGTTGCGGTTATTTCGAATAATGGCTATCTTCACCTGTGGATGTTGCTTGAGCAGGAGCCAGACGTGAGGAAGAAAAAGACGGGGAACGGAATCGCTCCGAGCGCTGAGGAGGTGCAACAGGCGCAGCGCACCGCGGCGCGGCTTCGAAAACTGGCGCGGCGCCGGCCCGTGTCGGCGGTTCGGAGGATCAAGGTGGAAGGCGAGCGGCAGCCGATCGATATCCCGGTCGCGGCGATCGAGGTCCTGGCTGATGCAGTCGAAGAGATCGCCAAGGGCCACTCGATCCGGATCGACTCTCGCGAGGAAGATGTTTCGACGCAGAAAGCGGCGGATCTGCTGAACGTCTCGCGGCCATACCTGATTGGGCTGCTGAAAAAGGGCGAGATCCCGTTCCGGATGGTCGGGACACATCGTCGCCTCCGGCTGTCCGACGTGCTGGCGTACAAGGAGCACTCGGATGCGGACGCGGAGCGCGCGTTCCGTGAGCTGGTCGTACAAGCCCAGGAGCTCGGCATGGGATATGACTGACCGTGGAGGTTCCCACGGTTGTGTACGATGCCAACGTCCTCTATCCCGCGCCGTTGCGCGACTTCCTTGTCCGCCTCGGCGTCTCCGGCCTTGTGCGGTCCCGCTGGACGGACGCCATCCACGACGAGTGGATTCGAAGCCTGCTGCGGAACCGACCGGATCTCACGCCGGATCACCTGCGGCGCACGCGGGCGCTGATGGATCGGGCCGTCCGGGATTGCCTGATCATGAGTTATGAGGATCGGATCGATGATCTCAGCCAGCCGGATCCGGACGACCGTCACGTCCTGGCCGCGGCCATCCACGCGAACGCGGAAATCATCCTGACGTTCAACACGCGCGATTACCCGAAGGCCACGCTGGCCTCTTATAGCATCGTCGCTCAGCGCCCGGATGACTTCGTCGCGAAGCTGTTCGATCGTGACGCTGGCGCGATCTGCGCCGTTGCGCGAGCCCAGCGGTCAGCGTTGATCTCTCCGGTCCAATCCGTGAAGCAGTTTCTCACCACGCTTCGCGGCGTCGGATTGACGAAGACCGCCGCGCATTTGGAAACACGACCGAACGACGCCACCGAAGGCCAGAACCAGCCCGAGCGCGGCGCCGGCGAGAGCGAGCAGGCTGGTCTCGGCGAGCAGAATGCGACGCAGACGCGCACCATCCGCGTGGTCCGATTCCAAAGTCACGTTACATTCGAGCGACGCTGAATCCCGTGCGGCGGCGTTGCTCGGCGCTCGAAATAGCCGTGCTATTCCTTCGGCCTCGCGCCTTGCCGCCCGGGCGAATCGCCGCTCTCGGTGTTGACACGTTACTTCGGAATCTCATCGATGTTCGCGCGGAATCTTTCGATGTCGTCGGACTAGTATTCTTCCAGCAGCAAAGGCAGCAGCACATCGGAGTTCAGCACGTCGGAGGTTTCCAGCGCGTTCCAGCAAGTGGCGATGACCGCCGCCTTGTTGATGCCGGACGCCCAGTGGATCGCCTCGACGCTTTCCGGCTTGCACTTCCACAGGCTCACGTGGCCCGATGGCTCGGTCACGTGCCAGACAGCGCCTTCGGTACCGGACAACCGTTCATCTGCGGTGCGTTGATTGCGCGCCTCGAGCTCGCGGCGTAACGCTTGGAAGCGCGCTACGGGATTTTCGTCTGACCGTAGTTCACCGATCAGCGGCGCCGGGGGCACGTTGCCCAGTAGCAGCCCGAAGGGTCCGACAACGGCCGCATCCGCCGGGCGTACGCCGAAGAGCGCCGCCACATCGAGCGGCACGTCATACGCGATGAGATGCGGGTTGCGGGCGACGTCCTCCAAGAGGATCAAAGGACTGAGCGGAGTGCTCTCGCGCGGCCGTGCAGGCTCGGGGCGCTCGCGCCGAGCTCGGCGTATTTCTCGAGCACGTGCGCCACGCGGCCGGACCTCTTCGCCGCGGCCTCGAGCGCGTTCAGATACTTATAGTAGCCGAGATTGTGTGCCAGATGGGCGAGAAACAGCGTGCAGGCGAGATCGTACGCCTGAGCGTGGTAGCAGACCCATGCGAGGCTGGAGCCCGCCTTCGCGTCGAGCTGCCCGATGCGTGCGAGGACGCGCCCCCGCGCTTCGCGGGTCTTGCCCGTCTCGAAAAGCTTCTTCACGTACTCGGGGAACATCGCGTCGGGCACCGCCTCGCCGAGCGCTTCGAGCGCGTTCGCCTCCTCGATCACGGATTCGGGCTCGAGCAGGCTCGCCTTGAGCCGCACCCGCTGCTGTTTCGCATACTCATCACCCGGTCGCAGGGCGAGGTAGCGGTCGCAGGCGGCGAGCGCGTCTTCGAGATCGCCGCGCCGCTCGTAGAGCCAGGCGAGATCGAGCCAGGCGGCCGGTGCGCGCTCGCGCACGGCGAGCAGAACCGCCTCGGCCTCGTCGAGCTTGCCGGCCTGCGTGAGCGTCTTGCCGAGCCACCGTTGGGTCCACCAGTGAGGGCGGATACGGTTGCTCTCGCGGAGATGCGCCTCGGCTTCGTCGTATCGGCGGATCCGGTAGGCGGCCAGTCCCGCGAGGTAGGCGATCCGCGCGGAGGAGGGGAAGAGCCGGCAGAGCTGCTCGGCGAGCGGGTGCGCGTCCGTCAGGCGGCCGGCAAGGAGGTGCAGCTCGACCTCGAAGCTGCGCGTCTGCTCGCTCAGCGGATCCTCGCGCTTCAGCTGGACGAGTATCTGCTCGGCGTCGCCTGGGCGACGCTCCCGCAAAGCGCGCTGCATGTTGGCGCGGAGCGATTCGATCAACGCAGAAGCCGGCATTGTCCGGTCGGGATATCGGCGTCGCGCACGGGATCGCCATGACATTGTCGTGCGCCTCGGGACGATTCGCAATCCACTAGGCGGCTCGGCGTGGCGGCAGCAGCGCGCGGACCCGACGCCGCGCCGTGGCCTGGCGAGAGCGGCGCGCCTCCTGCGCGTGAATCGTGTATATTACGCAACATGAAAGTCTTACACCGGATGAGGTCGAGCGTTTGAAGATACGCGAACACGTCGACGTCGTCGTCCAGCCCACGGTCGTGCGCCTCGAGCACATCGCGGAGGAGAACGCCGGCTGGATCACCGACAGCTACCATCTCACGGCCGACATCCGCAGGCATCTCGGGGCGCTCCGCGCGCTGTTCGCGAACCCCGCCGGCAGCGGCGTATTCCTGATCGGCCATTACGGCTCGGGCAAATCGCACTTTCTCGCGTACCTCACGCAGCGGCTACGCGCCCCGGCGCCCACGGACGAGGGGCTGCCGGCGGCATCCCGTCCGCACGTCCTACCCGTTTCGCTGCTCAACTACAAGGCCGAGCTGCCGCTCGAGCACATCATCGAGTCCGAGCTCGGCCTGAAGAAGACGGGCGGCGACCGCCGCGCGGTGTGGCAGGCGGTTGCGAAGCGTCATCCGCGAGGCCTTCTGCTCATCATCGACGAGCTCTCCGAG
>JBOHRM010000781.1:0-6842 GCA_050732715.1 Longimicrobiales bacterium | reverse complement strand
CGATCAGCGCGCGCTCCGCCACGGGCAGCTCATCGACCCAGCGCGGCAGGACGATCGCGGGACGCACGATTCCGATCGTCGCCGGGCCAAGCGAGGCGACCCGAATCACGTCGATACCGTCGAGGCGGACGCGGGCCGTCCCGCGTCGCAACGCGAGCCGAAATCGCAGGAGCGCCATGCCGAAGACCAGCGCGAGCGCCAGCGACGCGACCGCCCAGCCGAGGGCCAGCACGCGATCGTCCAACGCGCTTTGCGCCTCAGATCGCGTGCCCGCGGCAGCCACCATCGCCGCCGAGGCGTCCACCGGCATCGCGGCCATCGCTCCCGGCGCCAATTCCGCGAGCAGTGTCTCCAAGACGGACGGCATCGGCAGCACCGCGCCGAGCCACGGGATCGATGCCACGACGAGGAACGCGGCCGCCCACACCCACCGCCGCGGCCACCCGAAACCGCGCGCAACCTCGTCAGCCATACGCGCAGCTAACGCGATCAGCGTTGCCGCGACCAGGAACCGGAGCATCCAACCCGCGATCATTTGCCCGCCTCCGCGTCGCCCTCGCCCAGCCGGCGCTCCAACAGCTCACGCATCCGCTCCAGCTCCTCCGCCGGAATCTCGCGCTCCTCTACCAGCTGCGAGAACAACATCGCCGCCGACCCATGAAACACCTTCTCGACGATCCGGCCGATCGCCGTCCGTCCCGCCTCGTCAGCCGCCACCGTCGGGTAATAGCGATACGCGCGCCCCTCGCTCTCATGCCGCACGTACCCCTTCGCCTCCAACGTCTGCAACACCCAAAGTACCGTCGTGTACGCCAGCTCGTCCTCCAGCCGCTCGCGCACCTCGCCCACCGTGCCCGACCCCTCCCGCCACAAGATGCTCATCACATCCAGCTCGCGGTCCGTAAACTCGGTCTCACCCATGACTCCCTCGGCTACGGGTCTCCCCGTACTAGATAACACGCACAACCGGCCTTGTCAACGGGCTCGCCCGTAGCTGTGCAGTCGATCGGGGATTGCAGCGGGCGGCTGGGCGAACATCTAGCGCGTCACTCCGAGGGATCTGACTTGCTCGCGTCGGGCCTGTGGAGTAACGTGGCGGTACACCATCGTAGTCTTCGAGTTGGAGTTCCAATGAAGATCATGCGTATCAGTGCCGTAATTCTCGCGTTCGTCTTCGTCGCGACGCCTATGTATGGCCAGGGTATTCGGTTGGGTGTGAAGGGCGGCGTGGCGTCCAGCACGGTCTACGGCGATGCTGTGGACGACGAGGAAGTTGGGTCCCTGACGCGTTTCGTGGGGGGCGCGTTCGTGGAGTTCGGCATCGCGCCGTTGCTCTCGATCCAGCCGGAGCTGCTCTACTCGCTGAAGGGCGGCGCGTCGGAAGGGGTTGCGGATGCCGGAGAATTGCGACTCGCGTACATCGAAATCCCCGTGCTGGCGAAGATCACCCTCGGCGGCGCGCCGTTGCGGCCGTCGATCTTCGCCGGCCCCGCGGTCGCCTTCAACACCTCATGCGAGTTCGAAGAGGTAGCGTCTCCTGCGGTCGAGTGCGATGCGATACCAGACGAGGACGCCGTCGAACCCAAGAGCGCCGAGTTCAGCGCGATTTTCGGTCTGGGTTTCGCTCAGAGCCTCGGCCCCGTGGCCTTCGTGGTCGATGGTCGGTACAATGTTGGCTTGTCATCGGCCTTCGACGGCGACGACGCTATCAAGAACCGCGCGTTCACGTTGCTCGCGGGTGTCAGTATCCCGCTTCTCGGCTTGTGACGCGCGGAAGGAATCCCGGCGCTCGTCATCCGAATCGCGAACCGCGTGTGAACTGCCCATTCGCCAGCCGCAGAGGTCTCCAATGGGAAGTTCACGCCTGTACATGAGGCGAAGTCAGAAGTCGTAGTTGCTCGGCGGGGTCCCCACCGGCAACGTCACCGCGTTTGGTCGAGACTCGCTCAATAGCGGGCGGACGGCTAGGTTGGCGCCCGTATGACCGACTTTGCCTCTGTAGTCGACCAGATGGACGCGATTCGGCGGGACACCGTCGAGATCGTCCCGGAAACCGAGCTCGCGCGCACGCTCGAGGCGAGCCGGCGCGCGGGCCGGCCGCTCTGCATCAAGCAGGGTTTCGACCCGACGTGGCCGGACCTGCACATCGGTCATGCCGTGTCGATCCGCAAGTTGCGTACGTTTCAGGAGCTCGGCCACGACGTGGTCTTCGTGGTGGGCGATTACACGGCGCGGATCGGTGATCCGACGGGCCGCAGCGAGACGCGGCCGCGTATGTCTCCCGCGGAGATCGAGGCGAATGCGCGCACGTACGCGGACCAGGTGTCGCGGCTGCTCGATGTGACGAAGGTCCGCGTCGAGTACAACTCGCGGTGGCTCGCGCCGCTCGACCTGGCCGCGATCCTCGAGCTGGCGGCCACGTACACGGTCGCGCGGATGCTCGAGCGTGACGACTTCGCCAAGCGGTACGCCGACCGCCAGCCGATCTCGGTGTCCGAGTTCCTCTACCCGTTGATGCAGGCGTACGACTCGGTGGCGTTACGCGCGGACGTCGAGCTCGGCGGCACCGACCAGATGTTCAACCTGCTCGCCGCGCGCACGGTCCAGGAACGGTACGGCCAGGAGCCGCAGGTCTGCGTGATCATGCCGCTGCTGCGGGGGACGGACGGTGTGCAGAAGATGTCGAAGTCGTACGACAACTACATCGGCATCACGGAGCGGGCCGAAGAGCAGTACGGCAAGACGATGTCGATCCCGGACGCGTTGCTCGGCGAATGGTATCGTCTCGCGGCGGCGCTGCCCGAACCCGCGCTGGCTGGTGCGCTCGAGCGTGTCGAGACCGACCCGTACGGCGCGAAGCGCGCGCTCGCGCACCGGGTCGTGGAGGTGTACCACGGCGAGGATGCGGCCCGTGCCGCGGCGTCGCACTTCGACCGTGTCTTCCGTGAGCGCGCGGCGCCCGACGCCCTGCCGGAGACGCGCGTTTCGCTCACGGACCCGGCGGTCCGTTACTCGCAGGAACGCGGCGTCTGGGTGCCGGGTCTGCTTGTGAAGGTCGGGCTCGCGCCGTCGAACAGCGAGGCCCAGCGCTTGCTCGAGCAGGGCGCGATCTCGGCGGACGGCGAGCGGCTGCACGGGCGCGATGCGACGCTCGCGGTCACGCCCGGTGACCGCCTCGTCCTCCGGCGCGGCAAGCGCCACTTCGCAAACGTCATGTTCCAGTCATGAGGCGGGTTGAAACGATGATTGGAAACGGCACGGCGCGTGGCTGGAATTCTCTCGCAAAGACGCCAAGTACCGCGAAGAGGTCGCCAACGCGTCATGGCGGATTCTTGGCGAGCTTAGCGTCTTGGCGCGAGCAATCCTCATCGGCCCATGGTTCATCCATCGCCAGCGCCGTGGCGGTGCATGGAGAGATGACAGGAAAACGTACCGTCTCATTCATGAGAGGCTGATTGCAATGGTTCCAGGCACCGATTCGGCTGCTTCCCCCCTTCCCCGTGCCGGGGGAGAGGGTCAGGGTGAGGGGGCCCCGTCGGCCGCGGTCACGCCGCAACGCGTCGAGAAGCCGTGGGGCTACGAGCTGATCTGGGCCAACACCGATCGGTACGTGGGCAAGGTGTTGCACGTCAACGCCGGCCATGCGCTGTCGCTCCAATACCACGAGCGGAAGGACGAGACGATCCATCTGCTGAGCGGACGGATGCGGTTCTGGGCGGGCGCCAGCGTCGATGAGCTGGACGAGGTTGCGCTCGAGGCGGGCGAAAGCTATCGCGTTCGGCCGGGCACGGTCCACCGGATGGAGGCACTCACCGACGTCGACATTCTCGAGGCGTCGACGCCGGACCTGGATGATGTCGTCCGCCTCGAGGACCGGTACGGCCGCGTTGGAAAGGAACGTTGAACGCTGGACGTCGAAGACGCGAAGGGCGAGCGGCCGGAAGAGCGCCCGATCGTCTACATCGGCGCGGGCACGAACCTCGGCGACCGGCGAGCCAACCTCGGCGGCGCGCTGGCCGCGCTCGCTCGGCTCGGCACCGTCGAGGCCGTGTCGAGCGTCTATGAATCGGAGCCGGTGGGTTACACCGAGCAGCCGGCGTTCTGGAATCTCGTTGCGCGGCTGCGCACGGCGCTCGAACCGTTCGATCTACGCGCCGCGCTCGAGGCCGCGGAGCAACGGCTCGGCCGCCGGCGGACGTTCCGCAACGGTCCGCGCGTGATCGACCTCGACGTGCTCCTGTATGGCGACCGCCGCGTCGACACGGCCGAGCTCGTGATCCCGCACCCGCGAATGATGCAGCGCGCGTTCGTGCTGCGCCCGCTCGCCGAGCTCGACCCCGAGATACGCCACCCGGTCTCCGGTGAGCGTGTCGCGGACTGGCTCGCGGCAGGCACGTTCGAGCGAGCGGCGCCGATCTTTCCGGGCTCGGAGCTGCTCCCGAACCGGTTGGACGATCCGATGTACGAGCCGAGACGGAAATAACGCATGGGCATACCCTCTCCACTCACGCCCCCCAGCGGGTCGGAATCCTTCGTGTGTGCTCGCACGGCCGCTCTCCTGCTCGCGGTCCCGGCTGTTCTCGCGGGCGGATGCCGCTCCGAAGAGGATCGGGCGGCCCAGGCCCCGGTAGAAGACCAGGCAGCCCAGATCACCGTCGAAGAGCAGGGAGGCGACTCGACGCTGACCGCCCTCTCGGACACGCTGCTGCCGGGGCTCGAACGCATCTCGAAGCTCGAGGCGTTGCGGCCCATCGTCGTCGAGCGCCGTAGTGCGGAGCAGGTACGCGCTTTCGTCGAGCATCAGCTCGATGATCGGCTGCCGGCCGACGAGCTCGAGGGGTTCCGCGCCACATACGCACTGCTCGGCCTGATCCCCGACACGCTGGACCTGCGTGCGCTGCTGCTCGACCTGTACACCGAGCAGATCGTGGGCTATTACGACCCCGCGGAGAAGAAGCTCTTCGTGGTGGACGGCGTACCGCCGGACGCCGTGCGTCCGGTCCTCGCGCACGAGTTGGTTCACGCACTACAAGATCAGCACACGAACCTGGACTCGCTGATCGCGCCGGGCCGTGGCAACGATCGCCAGCTCGCGGCGCAGGCGGCGATCGAAGGCCATGCCACGCTCGTCATGTTCTCACTGCTTGCCGAAGCGGCTACGAATCGCCCCGTCGATCCCGCGACACTGCCGAACCTGGCGGAGCAGCTCGGGCCCGCCCTCGAATCGCCGTCGAGCGATTTCCCCGTCTTCCGCTCCGCTCCACGCGTCGTGCGGGAGACATTGCTGTTCCCTTACTCGGGCGGCCTGCACTTCGTGCAGGAGCTATGGCGCGCCCAGGGCGAGCCGCGAACGGCGCCGCTCGATTCATTGCTGCCTCAATCCACCGAGCAGGTGCTCGAGCCGGTCGCGCGCTTCATCGATGAGCGTGACGAGCCGACCGAGCTGCGATTCGAGGACGATGGCGCGAGCGCGGCGGTCTACGAGAACGGGCTCGGCCAGCTCGAGACCAGGCTGTTCCTGGAAGAGCATCTCGGCGTGGGCGCGAGGAGCGCGGCCGAAGGCTGGGACGGAGACCGCTACCGTCTGGTTCGATCGCCGGACGGCGATGAGTCGCTCATCTGGTACAGCGTCTGGGATGATGACGCCTCCGCCGATCGGTTCCTCGGCCGGTTGACCGATATCCTGACGGGCCCACTCGGGGGGAACGGGACGGCCGAAAGGGTCTCGATCGACGGCAGGCCGGGCGTGCGCGCGGTCGTTGGGCGGACAGCGCACATCTCGATACCGAACGCCCGCGTCGTCGCCTCCGACTAGGAATCGGACCCCTAGCGATGGGTCACTAGCGCGTCATGCCATAGCGCGCCAGCGCGATATCGAGCACACAGCGGATCAACTCGCCGTACTCGAGGCCGGCCGCGCGCGCCGCCCTCGGCAGAACCGCGCTCTGCGCAGGATCGGGCGGCAGCTCGGGCAACGGATTCACCTCGAGCACGTGCGGCAGCCCCTGCGCATCGAGGCGCACATCGACACGCGCGCAATCGCGGCAGCGGAGCGCGTTGTAGGCACTCAGCGCCACGGAAACGACGGCGTCGTTCAGCCTCATGTCCACCGGGGCGGGACACTCGAGGATCGGCAGCGGCCGCTCGGGCGTGTCACGCAGCCAACTCCTGTCGTGGCCGGAGACGCGCGCCGCGCCGACAGGCAACGCGCCGAAGCATTTCTCGACCAGCGGCAGCGCACGCGCGCCCGCGCCGTTGCCGACAATGCAGACCACGAACTCGCGGCCCGGCAAGTACTCCTCGACGAGCGCCGGCTGACCGTATCGCTCGGCGATCGTCTCGACGCGTCGGGTCACGGCGCCGGGTGTGTCGCAGTACGCACGGACGCGTCGCGTGGACGTCTCGAACACCGGCTTCACGACCCAGGGACCGGTCCGCCCCTCGAAGCTCGCCTCGAGCTGGCTGCCGTTCGAGAGGATGGCCCACGCGGCCGTGGTCACGCCGTGCGCGAGGAAAACCTCCTTCGCGCGGCCGCGGTCGACCGCGAGCGAGAACGCGAGCGGGTCGCTCGCCGTGTACGGGGTGTCGTAGAACTCGCAGATCGCAGGGACGTGCGCCCTGCGGTTGGGGCCGTATCGGCCTTTGGCGATGTTGAAGACGATGTGGGGTCGAGTCTGCTGAAGACGCTGGGGAAACTTCGCATCTCCTTCGAGCCGGATCACCTCACCGGCTCGTTCGAGCGCCGCCTCGACGGCGGCCACAGTGCTAGGCCTTGAACAAGCGTGAGGCCTTCACGTTGCTTGTGTCAATAGGAACCGGAAAGGCTTACCTTTGCTGAAGAT
>JBOHRM010000780.1:0-4644 GCA_050732715.1 Longimicrobiales bacterium | reverse complement strand
ACCCAGAATCAGTGTCTCCGATCGCATCTTTTCCTCTCAGATTCTCTTGTCGGTGGACGGGGATCAGAACGTCACGTCGAGACCGAACAGGAAGCTCCGATACGACGGGCTCCCCATGTCGACCTGCGATTCCGTGAAGTTGCCGTTGCCCGAGCCGAAGCCACCTTCAGGATCCCACCCGACAAAGTCGCGCTTGGTGAAAAGGAACGGGTCCTGCGCGCGAACGTAGAGCCGAGCGCGCTGCACACCGATCTGATCGAGCATCGGCTGCGGCAGGGTGTAGCCGAGCGTGATGTCACGGATGCGTACGTGCGAGCCGTCCTGGAACGCCAGAGCGGCGAGAAACCGATCCGCAGCGTCCCTGACTGGACGGGGGAACTCGTTGCTCGGGTCTTCGGGCGTCCAGTAGTTCACGTTGAGGTTGTTGAAGCGTCCGGCCAGGTTGCTGTAGCCAGCGATGAAGCCGTTGTTGACCGTATAGCCCCAGCGGGCCGTGGCCAGCACGGAGAGATCGAGGTTGCGGTAGCGGAACTGGTTGAACAAGCTCCCCGTCCAGGACGGGAAGTCGACGTGGTTCCCGATGAACGTGCGGTCGTTGCCATCGATCATGCCGTTACCGTCCACGTCCGCGACCTCGATCTGGCCGGGCCGGCAGCCGCACATCGCGTCGGCCAGCTCGGCCTCGTCTTCCTGCCAGATGCCGAGGAACTCGTGGTTGAAGTTCACGGCGACCGGCTCGCCCACGAACCATCCGCTCCCGATGTCCTGCTGGAGGCCGCTGGCCAGCGCTTTGATCTTGTTGCGGTTCAGCGAGAAGCTGAGCTCGGTCGACCACTCCAGGCCGTGCCAGTTGTCGAAGTTCAGCGTCGAGATCGCCAGCTCGATGCCCTTGTTCTCCGTCTCACCGACGTTCTCGAGCACGGTCGAGAAGCCGGACGTGTAGGGGACCGCGCGCGGGAGCAGCAGGTCCTTCGTCTGCTGCAGGTAGGCGTCGAAGGAGCCGGTGATGCGGTTGCCGAGCAAGCCGAAATCCAGGCCGACGTTGTACTCGTCCGTCTTCTCCCACTCCAGCTCGGGGTTCGGGATGTTGCCGGGCTGGAAGCCCAGGACCTGCGGATCCGAAGCGCCGAAGTTGTACCATGCGTTGTTGAGCGTGCCGAGCGTCTGATACGGCCCGATGGCGCTGTTGCCCTTCCTTCCGAAGCCTGCTCGCAGCTTCAAGTCGCTGAGCACGGAGACGTTCTGCATGAACGCCTCGTCGCCGATCCGCCAGGCGAAAGACGCGGACGGGAAGAACGAGTACTTGTTGCCCTCCGCCAGCACGCTCGAGCCGTCGACGCGGCCGGCGAAGTTGAAGGTGTAGCGGTCGTTCAGGGTGTAGTTGACCCGGCCCATGAACGACTGCAGCTCCGACTCCGACAATCCGCTCTGGATGGCGAAGTTCTTGCCCGAGCCGAGATCGTACCAGCGCTGGTGCGAGTACGGGAGCTCGGTCGCCGTCTGATTGTCCGTCTTGGTCTCGTTGCGCGAGACCTCGTAGAGGAACGTGCCCTGGAGCCGGTGCGCGCCGAACTGGCGGTCGATGTCCAGATAGTTGCTCAGCGTATAGGTGGTGCGGCGCGTGTTGTGAAGCCCGGCGTCGGGAGGACCGGCGCCTCGATGCGAGCGCGTGTCCGTCCCGACGAAATAGCCGTCTTCGATCTCGGCGTACTGCGGTCCGAAGTTTGTGTTGAAACGGACGCCGTCCGCGATCTCGAGCGCCGCGTTCATCGTCCCGATGATCTGCTTTCGGTCGATGTCGCGCTGGTTGTTCAGCGCATCCGCGAGCGGGTTCACGCGGATGCCGTCTTCGGTCGGCAGCATGATCAGGTTGCCTTCGTCGTCGCGGGCCCGGCCGAGCGGCGAGTTGAACAGCGCCTCGTCCCAAACACCGGCGCCGCGACCCGCGTGACGGACCGTCTGGCTGCCCTGCACCGTCGCATGCACGTCCACCCGGCCGAAGTCGTGCGTCAGGCTCACCATCGCGGACTTCGCATCGTACGCCTGCGTCCGCGTGATGCCGGTCTGGTCCAGATAGCTGGCCGACGCGCGAAACTGCGTGTTGTCGGTTCCGCCGGAGATCGCAAGCTGGTGGCTCTGGATGTCGCCCGTACGGAGGAGTTCGTCCTGCCAGTCCGTCCAGATGCCCGCATTCAGGTTCTCGCGCTCAAAAGCGTCGAGCGCTCCACCCGCGTCGCAGGTGGCCGGGTCCACAAGGTAGTTCTGGCACGCCTCGTTCTCGGCCGCGCGGTAAGCCTCGCGGCGATAATTCGCGAACTGCTCGCCGTCCATCATGTCCGGCATCCTCAGGATCCGCTGCGCGCCGATGCTCATGTTGTAGTCGATTCGCGTGCGGCCGGCGGACCCCTGCTTGGTCGTGATCAGCAGGACCCCGTTGGCGGCCCGGCTGCCGTAAATCGCCGTCGCGGCCGCATCCTTCAATACCTCGATCGATTCGATGTCCTGCGGATTGATGTCGCGCAGCCCGCCACTACCGGAGTTCCTGCCTCTCTCCAAACCCTGCATGCCGCTGCCGATCATGCCCCGATTCGTCGGATCACTCGATCCGATGGGAACGCCGTTCACCACGATCAGCGGATCGTTGCTCGCTTGGATCGAGCGCGAGCCCCGAATGCGAACCCGCGCGGCGGCGCCGGGCTCGAAGCTCATGCTCGAGATGTCCACGCCCGCCAGCCGGCCCTTCAACGCGTCCATCGGGTTCGCCGTCGTGATCCGATTGATCTCCTCCGATCGGATCGACGCCACCGAGCCCGTCACCGTGCGCCGCTCCTGCGAACCGTAGCCAACGGCCACGATCCCTTCCAGCAGGATCGCCTCGGTGCTCATCTGGAAATCCGCCGTGACGCTGCCGCCAATTTCAACGACGACCTCCCGAGTCAGATCGGTGTAGCCGAGCATGCTCGTGCGCACCTCTCGCGGGCCCGCGGGCACGCCGTCGATCCCGTACCGGCCATCGGTGCCGGTCAGCGTGCCGAGCGCCGTGCCCGCAACCGAGATGCTCGCGCCCGAGATCGGCCGGCCACCCTCCGACGTCACCACGCCGACAACGCGGCCGCCATCCTGCGCCTGGCCCGGGACGCTCCCTGCACCGAGCAGCGCGATGACCACCAGCAACGTGCAGCACTTCATGGTTGGGAACTCCTTTCAGAACTGAGACCTGGAGAGAACGGTAGGATCAGGGGCAGCGCCAGCCGCCCGCTGGACTCGAAGATCGTGTGAGATCGGCCGCGCTCACGGGCGGAGCGCGCCGGCTCGATTCGCGCCTGGCGCGGCCGGCCACGCTGCCTCACCCCGCGCGACACCGTCGCATGGGGACCCCGTCGCTGTCGCGTGCCACGCCCACGCTGCCTCACCCCACGCGACAACGTCGCATGGGGACCCCGTCGCTCGATCGGAATGAGGTCGCGGCGACGGTCGTTGCACCGACCTGCTTCGCCTCCGGTCCGGCCACGCTGTCGCATGAGTCTCCGCCGGCGATCGAATACCGAAGTGATAAGATCCCCTTACCACCATACTACTCGGTAAAAGAACGCGTCAAGATCGGCGGCTGTGACACTGCGGGCCGGGTGGCGCCGTTCGGTCAAGCGTTCTCCGTGCACGTAGGGGGTAGCGGCCGTGTTATGGGGAACGCGCGCTCGGGTCGCCCGTGGGCGGCGGCGCCTGATCCGTGTCCGATGGCGGTCCGAGGATTTCGGTCAGGATGGGTTTGAGCGCATCGGCCCAGGCCTGGTAGCCCTCGACGCTCGGATGAAGGCCGTCGACGGTCATGCCGTCGAGCAGCTGGCCGTCGCGGTCCGCGAGCTTGTCGTTGATGTTGACGTAGCGGATCGACCGGCCATCGGCGAAGCGGGCGATGTTGTCGTTCACGCGGTTGATCTCGGGCACGACGGCGATGTTGTCGTTGCGCGGCAGGATCCCGGTGAGAATGAGGGTTGCCCCGGGAGCTTTGCGGCGGCACAGGTCGATCAACGCTTTGATCCCACGTGTGATGTCGGCGACCTTCTCGTCATCTCCGGGCCGGCGTCCGACGTTGTTCGTACCGGCGAGGATGACGATCACCTTGGGGTTGATGCCGTCGAGCTCGCCGTTCTCTATCCGCCACAGCATGTGCTCGATGCGGTCGGCGCCCCATCCGAAGTTGGCGGCGTTCCAGCCGAAGAAGTTCTCGTTCCAGTTGGCGAGGAGCTCGGGATAGTCCGTGGCGCCCCAACGCCGCGTGATCGAGTTGCCGACGAAATAGACGTCGATCTTCCCTTGCGTCCGTTTAGCGAGCAGCTGTTGGTGCGCGAGCATCGAGTTCGAGTCGGTGCGAGCGCGCGGCACGTCAGCGCGCGGCGGCATCTGGGCGGCCGCGGACTGACGGGCAGACGCCGGGCGCTGCTGACCGGCGGCTGGTCTGTCTGCGAATCCGACCAACAGCATCAGGATGATCGAGCGCGTAACAACCGCTGACGTCGTGCGAATCATGCTAGTGTCCCGTAACAGTGATTAATTGCATAAGTCCCGGAGCGCGGCGCCCGCCTGGCAAGGCGCGAGGAGGGAGAATACCGGGTGTATTTGATCGACGAGCAACGCCGCCAGGCG
>JBOHRM010000779.1:0-1086 GCA_050732715.1 Longimicrobiales bacterium | reverse complement strand
GCGTGATTTTGCCCGTGTGGCGGCTTAGATTGCCGTCGGCCACGCGGGACCTCGAACGAACGCCGGAAATCATGCCTCGCCGCATCCATGTGCTCCCCGACACGCTCGCGAACCAGATCGCGGCGGGCGAGGTGGTCGAGCGTCCGGCTTCGATCGTGAAGGAGCTGGTCGAAAACGCGCTGGACGCCGCCGCGACACGTATCGACATCGCGATCCGCGCGGGCGGCAAGACCGAGATCCGCGTGGCGGACAACGGTTGCGGTATGGGCCGCGACGATGCGTTGCTGTCGCTCGACCGGCACGCAACGAGTAAGATCACGACCCCGGCGGAGCTGCGGTCGGTGCGTACGTTCGGGTTTCGCGGCGAGGCGCTGCCGTCGATCGCGAGCGTAGCGCGGCTCACACTCGAGACGGCGGAGTCGGGCGGTATCGGCACGCGCGTACGCGTCGCGGCCGGGCGCATCCAGGGTGTCGAAGACTGCGCGCGTCAGCCTGGCACGACCGTAGTGGTACGCAGCCTGTTCATGAACGTCCCGGCGCGTGCGAAGTTCCAGCGCAGCGCCGCGACGGAGACGCGAGGGGCCTCGGATGCGGTCGTGAGCCTCGCGCTCGCGAACCTCTCGGCCGCGTTCCGCTTCGAGTCGAACGGCCGTGTGCTCGCGGACGTGCCGGCCGCGCCGGAGCTGGTCTCGCGCGTGGCCGCGCTCTGGGGCGATGAGACGGCGCGTGGTTTCATCCCGATCTCGCACGCGGCGGACGGCATTGCGATCGCGGGCCTGGTCGAGCGGCCGGACGCGGCGTTGACCGGTCCGCGCCGCGTTCACCTGTTCGTGGGCGGGCGTCCGTTCCAGGATCGCGAGCTCGTCGCCGTCGCGCAGCGCGCCTATCGCACGACCGTGCCGCACGGCGCGCGGCCGTCGCTCCTGCTGTATCTGACGGCGGCGGACGGCGACGTCGATGTCAACGTGCACCCGTCGAAGCTCGAGGTTCGGTTTCGGGACCGCCTCGCGGTCGAGTCGGCGATCGAGTCGGCGATCCGGTCCGCGCTGGGCCGACTCGAGAGCGCGGCGACGCTGGACCACGAGC
>JBOHRM010000778.1:0-2797 GCA_050732715.1 Longimicrobiales bacterium | reverse complement strand
GGCCGCCACCGACCGGCGGCGGCAGCCGCTGCGTCGCCTGCGGGCTCGGAAGCGGACGTTTGTTCGCGCGAAGTGCCGCGCCGCGGCGCTCCAGCGCGAACACCCGCCGGTGGAACGCCGGGTTCCGGGCCGCCCGCGACGGGCCACGCGGCCACAGACCACGCTGCTCCGGCTCGGGCGAAGAGGCGGATGGGATCGTCAGGCCTCAGCCACCGAGCGGCCGTGGGGAGCAACGGACTACACGTCCGTCCCCTGCTCGCAAGCGCGCATAGCGAGACGGCCGCGAGGCGAGTGGTACCGCTGTGGCACCTGAACCGCGATCGAAGTCGGGAGCAAGCTCGCGCTCCATCTTCTCGCATCCGGGCCGCGACGTTCGCCGAGCTGCTCGACGTTCTGGATCTCGACCCGACCGTACTGAGGACGGGCCCACCCCGTTGAATACAGAGAACCGCATAGCTATCATCTCTTCCATTCGCTCTCGGGGCGGCCCCTGTGAGAACAAGGCGGGATGGCAATGTGCGGCTGACGGCAGTAACCCGAGGGAGATTGGCCACGAGGGCGAGCTCCGCAGGCTGCCCTGAAAGAACTTGTCCGCTGGTCCCAGGGGGGACGCGGACTACCTTGAACGGCGTCGCGCGAGCCGGAAAACCGGGATCCGCACACGTTCCCAGCCGAGCTCTTTGGTCTCCTGACCGCTGCGCCACGCGGCTCCTCGACCTCGTTGTCTCCGCGTCCCTTCTGGTCGCCCTCCTTCCTCTGATCGGATGCATCGCTACGGCGATCAAGCTCAGCAGCCGAGGCCCGGTGTTCTACCGCTGCCGCCGGGTCGGCTTTCTCGGCCACGAGCTTGGTGTGCTCAAGCTCAGGAAGATGCACCACGGCGCTTCCGGCCCGCCGCTCACGCTTGCGCGCGATGGGCGCTTCACGCGCGTGGGCGCTTTTCTTGCCGCGACGAAGCTCGACGAGATCCCACAGCTCTGGAACGTCGTCAAAGGCGAGATGAGCCTCGTCGGCCCACGGCCGGAGGACGCGCGCTTCGTCCGGCTCCACGAGCCGGAGTTCGTCCAGATCCTCGGCGTCAAGCCCGGCATCACGGGCCTGTGCCAGCTCGCCTTCGCGCGAGAGAGCGAGATCCTCGACCCCACGGACCGTCTCGGCTACTACGTGGAGCGACTGCTTCCACAAAAGGTCGCCCTGGATCTCCTCTACGCCACGCGCCGTTCGGTGCTCATGGATGTGCGGATCCTCCTGTGGACCACCGTCCCCGTCCTCTTTCGTCGGGAAGTGGCCGTCCACCGTCAAACGGGTCGACTCGGCTACAGGCGCCGGCCTCGAGTGGACCAGGAGTACGATGCCGCCGAGACCTCCCGGGTGTTGACGCGGAGGGCCGTCTGATGCGGTGCGATACCGTGAACGGGCACTTCGGGGCCGCGGCAAACGGCAGGCCGCACAAGATGGGAATCAAGGCCGTGATCCTTGCGGGAGGCCGGGGGGCCAGGCTCGCCCCGTACACGTCGGTCTTGCCGAAACCGCTCATGCCGATCGGCGAGCATGCGATCCTCGAGATCGTCGTCGACCAGCTCGCGGAGCACGACATCACCGACGTGACATTCTGCGTCGGCTACCTCTCCCATCTGATTCGAGCTGTCTTCGACAACCGCACGAACGGAAACGTCGACATCACCTACGTGCAAGAGGAGGAGCCCCTCGGCACCGCCGGGCCGCTTCGGCTCATCGAAGGGCTCAACCGAACGTTCTTGGCCATGAACGGTGACGTTCTCACCTCCTTCGACTACGCCGACTTCATCGAGAGGCACCAGGAGAGCGGAAACACTCTCACGATCGCGACACACGAGCGAACCGTGAAGATCGACTACGGCGTGCTCTACACCTCCGGGCTGGAGGCGGGTATCGCACGAGTCCAGGCCTATGACGAGAAGCCTGAGATCACGTCCACCGTCAGCATGGGGATCTACGCCCTCGAGCCCGAGGTGCTCGACTACATCCCCGAGGCGACGTACTTCGACGTTCCCGATCTCGTGCAGGAGCTGCTTCGGGCAAACGAGCCCGTCGGAGCGTTTCTCTACGAAGGTCTCTGGTTCGACATCGGACGCAAGGACGACTTCGAGCTTGCCGCCGCCGCCTGGACGGGCAACGGAAACGGCCACCGCGGGGTGGAGGCCGGGGTCGGGCATCTTTGACCTGACCCACTGCCTCGAACGTCGAAGTCTGTGGCTGCTGGGATGTCTGCGAGTAGAGATCGAGGACCTGCCCAAAGGGTGGTCCTCACGCCTCGGACGAACCACCCATCCCACCTCGTCTCGATCATCGTTCCGATGCTCAACGAGGCGGCGAACGTCGAGCGCCTGGTAGGCGACATCGCGGCCCAGGACTTTGCCGGAGAGCTCGAGGTCATCGTCGCTGACGGCGGCTCCACCGACGGCTCGGTCGAGCGTATGAAAGCTGCCGCGGAACGTGACGGGCTGTCTCTGGTCGTTCTCGACAATCCTGCGCGCCTCGTCGCGACAGGACTCAACAGGTGCATCGAGCATTCTCGTGGGAGTCTCCTCGTGCGGCTCGACTGCAAGGCTCGGTATCCGCGGGACTACGTCCGGCGCTGTGCGACCGCCTCCGCGGAAACGGGCGCATGGAACGTCGGCGGAAGGGTGATTCCCACGGGACGGTCGGCCGTCGAGCGAGCCTTCGCATGCGCGATGGACAGCCCCTTCGGCGGCATCTCGTGGGCTCGGCACAACGCTTCCCGCGATCGCGTCGAGGTCGACACCGTCTACTGCGG
>JBOHRM010000777.1:0-3412 GCA_050732715.1 Longimicrobiales bacterium | reverse complement strand
GCCAAGAGCATTCTGGATCGCGATCCGCAGCATGCGGGGGAACTGCGCCGCTGCGCTGACCAGCTCGCAGTAATCGCTGCACTCCTGCAGCAGCCGCTCGGGGTGCGTCTCCTGGAAGAAGCCGGTGCCGATTTGTGTGCTGACGATGTGGGAGGCCAGGGCAAGGACGGGCACGCCGCAGCGCTGCGCGTCGAACAGCCCCTGGACCAGGTGGGTATTCCCCGGTCCGCAGCTCCCGGCACAGACGGCGAGCCCGCCCGTCAGCTCCGCCTCTGCCGCCGCCGCGAACGCCCCGGCTTCCTCGTTGCGAACGTGGACCCACTCGATGCCATCGATACGACGGACCGCGTCGACGACCGGGTTGAGGCTGTCCCCCACCACTCCGTAGATGCGTTCTACCCCCGCCTGCCGGAGCACCCGCACCAACTGCTCGGCTACCGTAGCCATGACGTCATTCCTCTATATCGCACGCGTGGCAGTGCGAACCGCCTCGCAGTAGTCTGTGAGTTGAAAGGGTCGAGGTCCTGGATCCGAAACACATTCCGCGCTGCGCGGGCAACGTGGGATGCGGGTTGCCGGAGGGCAAGAGGCCGCCAAATCCGAACACCCACGGCAAATATCGGGATTCCGAAACGTAGGTCTCGCGTCGGCACGACTCGGCCCCAGCGCGGCTCGGAATCTATGGAGTTTCGCATCGGCTACCGCGCAACCATCCTGGCCTTGACCGCTGCCTGGCTGCAGGTCATATTACTTTCATGGTACTTTCGAGAAAGAAGGCGACGACGATCGCTCTCGACCCGGTGTACGACCGGTTGCTGACGCGGGCCGCGCGTGAGCGTGGCGTCTCGCGATCGGAGTTCATCCGCCAGCAGCTTGCTCTAGTGCTCGAACAATACCGTCGGCATCCGAAGCCGCGAAGCGCAGGGATCATAGGCACGTTGCGCGAGCGAGGCGACGAGCGCGAGCTGTTTGGTGGCCGCCCGTAGTACGCCCGCGCTGATCTGCGACACCGGAGCTTTGCTCGACTATCTCGTCGAGAGCGCACCGGACCATCAGCTTTTTCGGGACGCCATTGACAGCGCCCGCACGCGCTACGTTCCGGGTTTGGTGCTGGCCGAGGTCGACTACTTCCTTCGCCGTGAGCGTGCGGCCATGAAGGTGTTCATTGACGATCTTGCGCGAGGAGCGTTTACCTATGCCGCGCCCACGCTGGATCAGCTTCTGCGCGCCATGGAAATCGATGAACGCTATTCGGACCTCGAGCTGGGCCTCGTGGATTCATCGATTGTGGCACTCGCCGATGTCGTTGGCGTCCGGCGGCTTGCCACGCGCGATATTCGCGACTTCGCACCCGTCCGCCTGAACGACGGCAGCGCATTCGAGCTCGTGGTCAATCCCACGGATCTCGATCGATCCTGATTCGAGCGCGGGCGCGAATTCTCTTCGAACCACACGCCAGGTCTCCACGACCCGAGGACAGCACGAGCGGCCTACACGGAAGGCGGTTCGAATCCGCTGGGGCCTGTATTCGACGGCGGGCTACGCCAGCGAGCGGTAGAGGTCCGCGGTCGTCCGGGCGATGCCGGGCCAGGCGAATTCCGCCTCCACCCGCGCCCGGGCGGCCGCCCCCATGCGCCGGGCCGCCGCGGGCTCCGAGAGCAGCCCGTCGAGGCGATCGGCGAAGTCGCGGGCGAAGCGGGCGGGGTCGGCGGGCGAGCCGAAGGAGTCGTCGCCGGGCCGGAAGGGGACCAGCCAGCCCGTCTCGCCGTCCACCACGATCTCCGGGATCCCCCCCACGGCTGACGCGACCACGGGGACCCCGCATGCCATCGCCTCGACGTTCACCAGCCCGAACGGCTCGTAGATGGACGGGCAGACGAACACGGTGGCGTGGGAGAGGATCCGGACCGCCATCGGCCGCGGGAGCATTTCACGTATCCAGACGACTCGGAGCCGGCCACGCTCCTTCAGCGCATTCACCCGCGCCTCGACCTCCGCTCCGATGGCTGGCGTGTCCGGCGCGCCGGCACACAGCACGAGCTGCGTTCCGGCCGTGAGGTGCTCCGCAGCGTCCAGGAGGTGCGGGAGCCCCTTCTGCCGCGTGATGCGCCCCAGGAACACCACCGTGGCGAGTGAGGGGTCGATCCCTAAAGCGTCTAGGCCCTCCGTGGATGCGTCCGGGCGGTACGCCGTGGTGTCGACCCCGTTGTGGATCACATGGACCCGGCCCGGCTCGACCGCCGGGTAAGCGTGCAGAATGTCGTCCCGCATCCCCGCCGAGACGGCGATCACGCCATCCGCCGCCTCGATGGCCGTCCGCTCCGCCCACAACGAGAGCTCGTAGCCGCCGCCGAGCTGCTCCGCCTTCCACGGTCGCAACGGCTCGAGGCTGTGGCTCGTCATGACGTGGGGGACGCCATACGCCAGGGCCGCCAGGTGCCCCGCCAGGTTCGCGTACCACGTGTGCGTGTGCACCAGGTCCGCCCCGTCCACGGCCGCCGCGATGGCCAGGTCCACGGAGAAGGTCTGGAGCGCCGCAAGGTGGCGTGCGCCGCCCCGGAGCTGGTCCCACGGCTCGTGCGCCCCGGCGACGAGCGGGTCCTCCCGCCGCCCGCCGAAGCAGTGGACCGCCACCTCGACGTGCTCCGCTAGCGCCCGCGCCAAGTGCTCGACGTGGACCCCCGCGCCGCCATACACCTCGGGCGGGTACTCGCGCGTGCACAGCGCGACCTTCATCCCCCGCCGGTTCCGCGTCCTCGCGGGCTCACTCGGGCACCACGTCGTCCTTCCCGATGACGACGATGCCCTGGTCTGTCACGTGGAATCGCCTCCTGTCCGCTTCCCGGTCCACGCCGATCCGGCCCCCCGGGGGGACCCGCACGTTCTTGTCGATGATCGCGTTCCTCACCACCGCCTCGCGGCCCACGTCCACGTTGTGCATCAGCACCGAGCCGTCGACCCGGGCATAGGAGTGGACGGACACGCCGGGGGAGAGCACTGATCTCCGAACCTCGCCGCCCGAAACTACCACCCCGGCCGACACCATCGAGTCGTAGGCCGCACCCGCGCGACCCTGGTCGGCGAACACGAACTTGGCCGGCGGCATCGCCTCCCGAGCCGTCAGGATCGGCCATTCCTGGTTGTACAGGCTGAAGACCGGGTCCACGGAGACCAGGTCCATGTGCGCGTCGTAGTATGCGTCCAGCGTCCCCACGTCGCGCCAGTAGCCGCGTTCCCGGGACGTGGACCCCGGGACCTCGTTCTCCGAGAAATCGTACACCTCCGCCTGGCCCGCTTCCACCAGGCGCGGGATGATGTCTCCGCCGATGTCGTGACGGGAGCCCTCGTCGGCCGAGTCCGCGTTGACCGCGTCCACCAGCACCTCGGTGCTGAACACGTAGTTCCCCATGGA
>JBOHRM010000776.1:0-10058 GCA_050732715.1 Longimicrobiales bacterium | reverse complement strand
CCGTATGGATGCTGTTTCATCCGTACGACCCGCCGCGGCTGTTCGGCCGGCGTCTCCGGCTGTTTCAGGGCGCGATACCGAAGAACAAGCAGCGTCTGGCGGCGACGATCGGCCGCACGGTCGGCACGAAGCTGCTCACGTCGGACGATCTGGCGCGCACGGTGTCGGAGCCCGCGTTCCGCGCGGCGTTCGACGAGCGGCTCGCGGCGTTCATCGCGTCACTGTTCGATCGGCGCTGGGGCTCGGCGGCGGAGCTGGTGCCGCCGGATCTCACGCACGAGCTGCGCCACGTGCTCACGGAGGTGACCGCCGGCCTCGTGGTCCGGCTGGACGAGTATCTGGCGAGCGATGACTTCCGTACGGCCGCCGCGCAGTGGGTCGAATCACTGGCGGAGGACCTGCGTGATGCGCCGCTCGGCGAGTGGCTCACGCCCGACCGCGAGACCGCGATCGCGGAGGCGGCCGAGCGCTGGATCCGCGACGCGGTCGAGGGTCAGGGCTTCTCGAACGCGGTGCAGGACTACCTCGATCGCGGCGCACACCGCCTGCTCCGGCCGGGGCGCACGTTCCAGGAGCTCCTGCCCGTCGGGCTCGTGGCAACGGTCGAGCGCGCCATCGCCGGGTACCTGCCGATCGCGCTCGAGCGGCTCGGCGGACTGCTTGACGACCCCGTCGCCCGCGGCAAGGTCGAGCGTGTGCTGCACGAGATTCTCGACCGCTTCATGCGCGACCTCAAATTCCACCAGCGATTGGTCGCGGCGCTCGTCATCACGCCGGACATGATCGACCGCGTGTTGGAGGCGATCGAGGCCGAGGGCGCCACCAAGATCTCCGAGCTGTTGCAGGATCCCGCCGTACGCGACGCCATGGCGCGCGGCGTCAACAGCGCGATCGTCGATTTCCTCGACAAGCCCGTCGTATCCGTGCTCGGTGAGCCCGGTGATGAGGCGGTAGAATCAGCGAAGGCGACGATGGCGGACTGGGCTCTGTCCCTCGCGCGGGACGCGCAGACGCGCACGTTCCTCGTCGAGAAGCTGCGTGCCACGATCGAGGCCGCGGAGCACCGGACCTGGGGCGACGTCTTCCGCCATCTCCCGCCCGAGCGCGCCGCCGACGCGCTCGTTGCCGCGGCGCGGAGCGAGCGGGCCCGCGCCCTCTATCGTGACGCGGCCGGCGCCGTGGTGACGATGCTGCTCGAGCGGCCGATCGGCCGTCTCGCCGAACACGTGCCGGCGGACGCGCCGCGGCGGCTCGAACGCGCCATCGCGCCGCCGCTCTGGGCGTGGCTCCAAGAGCAGGTCTCCGCGATCTCGCAGCGCGTCGACATCGCGAAGAAGATCGAGCAGAAGATCCTCGACTACCCGACGGCTCAGGTCGAGGCGCTCATCCGCGGCGTCACGGAGAAGGAGCTGAAGCTGATCGTGCGGCTCGGGTACGTGCTGGGCGGACTGATCGGATTGATCTCCGCGGGGATCGCGCTGTCGTTTTGACCGGTTTCACCGCCTCCGCGGATTGTCCGGGCGCATCCAGTTGACGTAGCGGTGGGGCAGGCGCCGGCCGCGCCCACCCGTGATGACGCGGTCTTGACGCCCGCGGAAGCCGGGCGCGCCGAGGCCGACGTAGATGCCGACGCCCAGTGCAATGATCATAATCACGACCAACCACCCCATCATGCCTCCGTGAGCTCTCTAGCCTTTCGGTACATTGCCGCCGCCTCCGCGGGGCGGCCCTTCCTGTCCAGCAGGATCCCCATCACGAAGTACGTACGCGCGTGATTGGGCTGGAGCTGAGCGGCTCGCTCGATCATCACGAGCGCTTCATCGACGCGCGAAAGTTGGTTCAGCGCTTCACCGCGATAGTGATGCGCGACGGCGGACTGCGGGTCGAGCTCGAGCGCGCGTCTGAGCTCGTGCTCGGTCTGAGCGTAGAGGCCGCGCCGAAAATAGATGACGCCGAGCATGACGTAGGCCTCCGCGCGGTCCGGATCGAACCGCAGCGCGCGGCGAAGCTCGCGTTCCGCCTGAGTGAACTGGCCCATTGACGCCTGCGCGCCGCCGAGGTTGACCAGCACGTCCAGGTTCTCGTCATCAATCTCCTTGGCCGCCTGGAACTGCTCGACGGCGAGCGCGAAATCACCGTGGCGATCGTACACCATGCCGAGTGCGGTGCGCGCCGCCATGTTCGCAGGCTCGCGCAGCACGATCTCGCGATAGAGCGCGATGGCCCGCGTCAGATCGCCCGACAGCGCGGCGTTCCGCGCTTCGACGATCGGATTATCGAACTGCGCCTGAATCGGCTCCTCCGACTTCGGCTCGTGCATGGCGTTACTCGATGACTGCGGCGCCATCCCTACCTTGTTGTCCAGCTCCGCGGCGACGTCTTTCATCTCCCTACCCTGCGGGCGTTCGACGGTTCGATCTCGCACTCGACCACCCGCAACTCGTGTCTACGCAACTCCGCATTTCCCCGCAACGCGGCACCACCGGTCGCTGAAAGCCAGGGCGGCGGGGCAACTCGCCACCCGCAACACGCAACTCGTTTATAGTCAACTGCAACTCTCGCGAACCCACTCGAGGTACGGCTCGTGGCCCGCGACCACGGGAAGCACCAGCACCTCGGGGACATCGTACGGGTGCAACTCGGCAGCGCGCCCGATCAGACTCGGTACGGACCGCGCCGTGGCCTTGAGCACGACGAGCACCTCCGCGTCCGTCTGGACCGCGCCTTGCCAGCGATAGATCGAAGTCAGGCCAGGCACGATGCTGCCGCAAGCCGCCAGTCTTTCGCTGACCAACACCTGGACCAGCGACTCCGCGGCCGCGTCGCTCGGCGCGGTCATCAGGATCACACGTATCGCGTCGGCGTCCCGACGCGCGTCGGTGTTGTCCCGATCGGCCTCGCCGGCCGCTTGTGCGGACCCGCTCATGCGAACTCGATGCTCGCGGAATAGTCCAGATCGGTGCGCAGCGAGTGGCGTACGCTGCAATACCGCTCGGTGGACAGCTCGAGCGCCCTGCGCACCTTGTCGCGATCCGCGTCGTCGACGCCGGTCACGCGATAGACGACGTGGATGCGGTTGAAACGACGCGGATGATCCTCGTTTCGATCCCCTTCGACCGTCGCCTCGAGCGACGCCAGCGGCACGCGCATCTTCTTCGTGATCTCGACGACATCCGAGCCGGTGCACGCGACGAGTGCGAGCAGCAGGGCCTGCACGGGCGATGGCGCGGCGCCGCCGTTGCCATCGAGTAAGAGTTGCGGCCTCGAGGCGCCGCCGCCCGTGAACTCGAGCCCATCGCCGGCCCACGCCATTGCGACCGTCGTGACCGGCACCTCAGTCTACCCCGTGCGGCGGCTGACCCAGCGCCGCGAGCGTGTGACGTGCGTGCTCGATATGGCGTTGCGCGTCCGGCCCCTGCGGCGGCGACGCGAGGAACACGCGTAGGTGTTCGATCGCGACGTCCTTTCGCCCGTTTTGTAGCATCAGAAAGGCGAGGCCATAGTGCGCGCCCGCGGCCCGAGCGTGCCTCGCGAGTACTGTACGATAGGTCTTGATCGCCTCGTCGGTCATACCGATCCGTGTGTACGTGATCGCCATTTGCTGGAGTACGGCGGGGTCGTGGGGTGTCTCTCGCAGTGCGAGCCGAAACGATGTCAGTGCATCATGATATTTCCCGGCGTTCAGCAGCTCGACGCCTTCGCTGTAGAAGTCGACCTGATGACTCGGCTCCGGTTCGCCGTTGAAGATTTTCTTCCAGAAGCCCATAGGCCAGCAATCGGGCGGGAACGTGACAACGGACGCGGGCAGCCTCACCTCAGTTCTCGATGCCGCTGTTGCGCCACCAGCGATCCCCTGTAACGGGGCGGCGGCGGGGAACCCGCAACCCGCAACCCGCCAACTCGCAACCCGTTTCTAGTCAGCGGCGCCGCACTCCCATCCGGCATCGAATCACGGCGTGCAGCGCGCTCTCGCGCATGTCAAGATAGGCCGCGTTCCGCGCCGCGCAATCGTCTCACGCCGTACGTGCCGCGACGAGGGTCGTGTCCTGGTGCGCGAGGATGTGCAGGCCCGCGCGGCGAATGCGCTCCTCCGCATCGGGCGGTGCGGGCTCGAGGACCAGTCGGCCGAGCGGGCGGAGCACGCGGACGCCTTCCTCGAGCAGCGCGTCGGCCGCTCCGCCGCTCAAGGCGACACCGTGCACGTGTCCGGAGTAGAACGGCAGCCGGCCGCCGATCGCGATGCGACTCACACCCGCGGCGGGCCGCCCGGTGTCCGGCACGTTCGTCCCGGCTATGACCTCGATGTGCTCGATGAGGGACGCGATCTCGCCGGCGAGCGCCGCGGCCGGTCCGACCACCAGCAGGAACCCTGGTCCCTCGGTCACGCCCAGCAGCGCGGCCCACCGCAGCGCGGCCTCGGCCGAAGGCGCATCGCCCCGACCGCGCGCACCCGCCGTGGAATCCGGGGCGCGCAGATCCGCCACGCCGTCCTGAATCGGGTACTTCGAGCGGCAGTTCGCACAGCCGAGCGTGCCCGCGAGCACGCGGCGGGCCTCGATCCGGTCGGCGAGCAGGATGAGCCCGAACGCCGGCCCGCACCGCGGGCACGAGAGGATGTCGGTGAGCAGAATGTGCATGTCGGTTTGCCGGTTCCCGGTTGCCGGTGCATACCAGTTTGCCGGTTCCCGGTTGCCAGTTGACGCTGTGGACCCTCTTGGCGCGTACTGGCCTGAAATCTGGGTAACTGGGAACCGGCTAACCGGAGTTGACGGTGTAGCCCCTCTTGCGGGCACCGACCGAGATCTTGGCAACCGGCAACCGGAAACCGGAAACCGGCCAACCGGAAACCGGCTAACCGGAATCGCGCTCGAACTCGACGAACGTGACGCTCCCCGCGACGACGCGAACGCGCCGCCACACGCGCATGCCGTCGATGTCGACGCCGAGCAGGTACTCGCCGGGCGACACGTCGCCGACGGCGAAATGTTCGCCGTAAACGGGACCCGGAGGCGCGCCCTCGCCGTACACCTCGGCGTACGAGAACGGCGTCTCCGTCGGGTACTGCACGACGAGGCCGTAGACTCTGGCGCCGCGCACCGGCTCGCCGTCTGAACGCAGCACGCGCCCGGCCACGATGCCGGTGCCGGGCAGTGGCTCGATCCAGAGCTGCGGATTGACGGCGTATTGTGGGAAGGCCTCTTCGGCGTTGACGATGACGGCCGCATCATCGGTCGGCGCGACGTGTACCTCGAGCGCGAGCCGATCGTTCACGGTACGGCCGGTGTTGCCGACGGTCGCGATGACATCGCCTTCGCGCACGCGGTCGCCGACGCGGACCTCGAGCGTGGCGTTGTGGTGATAGGCCGAGAAGATCGTGCGGTCCTGCCAGCGGCGGTCGTGCGCGATCGCCACCGTGTTCGAGCCCGTCCCCGAAGGTCCTGCGAACACGACGGTGCCATCACCGATGGCGTGGACGGGTGTGCCCGCGGGGTTGTTGAACGCAATGCCCGCACGCTGCACACCGTTGCTCGTGCTCGAGCCGTAGCGGCCGGTGCCGTCGACGTACGGGTTCGCGTCGCTCGCGATCGGCCTCGCGAACCACGCGTGCTCGGGCGGCGCGGGCGCCTCCGCCGCAGGCACGCGGCGAGGGATTTCAACCGCGGTCTCGCCGCCGAGAATGCGGTTGATGCCGGCGGAGGAAGCACCCAGCGGCCACCACGGCGGACCCCACCACGTTCCGGCCCACATATCCGCGGCGGGCCGGTAGCGGTCGCCGGTCGCGAGATAGTAGACGCGGTATCCGCCGCTCAGGTCGCTCACCGCCATGCCGTACGACGTCGCGAGCGACGGCTGCAGCTCACCCGGTGACGGCACGATTGCGCGCAACGCGCCCGGCAGCCCGCTCCAGCCCGGCAGCTCGATCGTCGCCTTCTCGAACTCGCCTTCCGCCGCCGAGTCGACGTAGAGCTCGGTCTCCGTCCCGGCCCAGATCGAGCTGACGAAGCTTCGGTCGCTCTCTGGAACGCTGTCCGTGTCCACGGCGATGGCGCGGACGCGCTCGCGCGGCACGCCGCCCTCCTCTGCGTCGAGATGACGCCACGTCATGCCGCCGTCATCGGAGCTCGACACACCGTCGAGATGGCCGACCCAGACCGTGCCGTCCGGCATGACGTCGAGCGCGAGCAGGTACTCGGTCGGCAGCGCCGCGACGCGTTCCGTGCAGTCATCGACTGCCGGCGCCGCGGCGGGCGTGACCTCCGTGTCCGACACCACGCAGCGCCAGCGCTCGCCGCCGTCCCACGTCATGCGCAGGCCGTCCGATGTCGCGATGTAGACCGTGTCCCCGTGCGCCGCGATACCGCGGGCCGCGACGTACTGCCACTGTGGCCCCGTAGTCTCAGCGGTCCATTTGCGCCACGTTGTTCCGCCGTCGAGCGAGCGGCCGAACCCGCTGCCCGCGGTGCCGACCCAGACCGCGCCATCGCGCGCGAACGTGATGCTGTTGACGTGACCCGCGACCATCGATGCGGTGTCATCCTCGCTCGGCACGAGCCGGTCCCAACGTGCGGTATCGGGTCGCAACACGAGGACCCCCGCGCCGTACGTGCCCGCCCAGAGCGCGCCATCCGGCGCGACCGCGAGCGAAAGCACGTGGAACCCCCACTCGCTCTCGGGCAGCCGCGGCGGCAGCCCGCCGTCCATGCCCAGGCCGCGCTGGCCCATGCCCGCCCCTGGCTGCTCCTCCGCCGGCGGCGCTGTGCCCGCGCACGCCGCGAGCAGCAGCGGAGCCAGCCACACCGCACGTCGCATCATACGGAATCCTTCATTCGAGAGTGGTTCAGGCCACGATGCCGTTGACCCCGCACAGCCGCAAGAACTCTTCCCGTGTGCGTAGGTCCTCCAGGAAGACGCCGCGCACCGCGCTCGTGATCGCCCGGGAGTTCTGCTTCTCGACACCGCGCATCATCATACACAGGTGTCTCGCCTCACAGATAACGCCGACGCCCTGAGGCTCGAGCAGGTCCCAAACCGCTTGCGCGACCTGCTCCGTCAGCCGCTCCTGAACCTGGAGCCGCCGCGCGAAGACCTCGACCAGACGTGGCAACTTCGACAAGCCGATGATCCGGCCGTTCGGGATGTAGGCGACGTGAATCTTGCCGAAGAAGGGCAGCAGATGATGCTCGCACAGCGAATACATTTCGATGTCTTTGACGATGACCATGTTGTGATGGTCCTCATCGAAGACGGCATCGCCGATCACCTGCTCGAGCGAGGTCTGGTAGCCGCGCGTCAACCACCGCAGGCTGTTCTCGACGCGCTCGGGCGTCTTCACCAGACCGGTCCGTCCCGTGTCCTCGCCGAGGCGCCGCAACATCTCGCGCACCAGCTCCTGGAACGGAACGCGCTCGAGGGATCGCTCGCCGGCCGTCGCGACGGCGGTCGTCTCGAGCGCGGCCGCTCGCTCGCTCGCGCCGTGATCGTGATCAGCCGTCACGTTCCTCTCGCCAACCAAAAATGCCTAAGACGAAAGAGCCGGCCCGCGTTCCCGCGAGCCGGCTCGCTCGACGCACTGAAGGAGATTTGTTGGAGCCCAGTCAATACGCGACTGGTAACCTCCCCGAGCAGCTCCGCCGTCCTCGACCGAGGCATGACGTACGGCTCAGGAGTCGGCCCCAAAAACAAGTTGCTGTAGGCCCAAAAATTGTCCTTCAGCACGCCGCCGGGCCTCTTGGACCCGGTCGAATGTAACCGCACCAAGCGCGGGTGTCAAACCCGTTTCGACCGTTTCCGACATGCTGTTGAGCGCGCTTCGAGCGCGTGCTAATTTGGCCGAACGCCGCGCTCGCGCGCAGCCCCGACAGGGTATGGAACTTGCCACTTCAGCAAGTGAAGGAACCTCAGCCGAGTGCCGATCGTGATCCTGCTCATCGCGGCGTACTTGCTTCTCGTTTTCGTCCTCCCGCTCACCTTGAGCGCCGCGGTAAGCTACCGATCTTTGCCGGTCGGCCGGGCGTGTCCGCAGTGCGCGGGTGAGACGATTCGAATCCAGGCGCGGCTCCTCGGCGCCGGCTCGATCCTCGCACCCGCGACACTGCACCGGCGATTCTGTCTGATGTGCGGTTGGGAGGGCGTCGTACGGCTACCAGGCTCGAAGCGAGCGGCCGCCGCGGTGCTGGACGCCGAAGGTCTCGCATCCCTGCCGGAAACCGTGCCGGACCAGCCGGAGACGCGCACGATGGACGTGCGCTGGCTTACGGTCGACGGCGTGCCCTGGCGGGTGCAGCTCGAGTGCTGGCGTCAGACCGGTGTCTGCTACGGGCGTCTGGTATTCGTCGAGCCATCGGGCCGCCATTGGCTCGACCTGCGGCCGCTCGCGGGCCGGACCGATCGCGACGTGCTCGGTCAGGCGCTGTCATTGCCCGACCGCTTCCTCGCTTCTCGCCTGCGCGAGCTCGTGTCCGACTGAGCCGTTCCGGACATGGCCGTCCCGCTCCGCCCCGTATCCGACCTCGGCGGACTGCCGGTCTCCGATGCGGGCGGTCGCCCCATCGGGCGACTGTTCGGCTCGCTCGCCGAAGCGGATTCCGGGCTCATCCGCTACCTCGACCTTTCACTCGACGACGGGCAGCGGCACGTGCTCGTCCCGATCGGGCATGCGCGCGTCCGTGATGGACGCCGCCCCCGGGTCCGCCTGCGCGCCGCCGTACGCGATGACCTCGATGCGATCCCGAACTGGGCCGGCACACTCGAGGATGGTTACGAGCGCGACGTGATCGCGGCCTACGGCCGATCGCTGTACGGGCACCCGTACTACGCCCATCCGGCCTATGACCATTCGGGTCTGTATGCCGGCGAGCACCCGATCGTGCGCAAACCCGAGCCGGCCCAGCCGCTGCCGCCCAGGATCGCGCCTCACCTCGCGCTTCTCTCGCAGCGCTCGGACTACGAGATCGCGCCGGGCGAGCCGGATATCGATGGCTGGGCCCTGATGACCGATGCGGACTTGCCGTCCGGCATGATCGTCGACCTCGTGATCGACATCGACGAAGAACGCGTCCGCTACGTGGTCGCCGAGGTCTCGGACGGCGGCGGGCGCGTGATCCTGCCCGTCGGCTTCCTCCAGCTCGACGAGCCGGACCGTTCCGTCTACGCCCCCGGACTCCGCCACGATGACCTCGCCGAGCTGCCACGCTACACGGAGGAAGAAATGGCAGCCGATTTCGAGGCGCTGGTCCACGACACGCTTCGCGACCGCCTGCTCGACCGCCGCCGCTACGCGCTCCCCGACTTCCGCGACGGCCGGATGACCGATCGCCGGCGGTCCTGAGCGAATCGACCGCCCCAACCCCCTACACCTACACGTACACCTACACCTACATCTACACGTGCCCCTGCCCCTACGCGTACACCTAACCTACACGTACACCCGACCTTCAAATCCCGGTCACGCGAAGATCGCAGACTCAGGGTTTAGGTGGGGTTTAGGTGTAGGTGTAGGTGTAGGGGCAGGGGCAGGTTTACGTGTACGTTTACGTGTACGTTTACGTGTAGGGGTGTTCGTGCGGTAGCGGTCTGCGGATCCCGGGTTGCGCGCATGGGGTATCATCGCGCGATCCCGCAAGTCGGGGTTCGTTGTGTTCTTCCGGAGGTCGAGGTTGAACGAAACGGCGAACGCACAATCGCCGAACGACGTTGTGGAGGTCCTCTCCGCGCTGTCGGACATGAACCGCTACCGCATTGTCGAGCTTTTGTCCGCGAACGGTGAAGAGCTGTCGTGCGGCGCGATCAGCGGTGCGCTCGGGCTGTCGCCTTCGCTGCTGACGCATCATCTGTCGGTGCTCGCGAACGCGGGCGTCATCGACCGCCGCAAGAATGGCCTCTGGACCTTGAACCGGCTGAGGCGCGACGAGGTGTCGAGACGCCTATCCGGTCTGCACCGCATCCTCGAGCCGCGGCTCACGCAGAACGGCGAATCCTAGTGGTCCGATTCCGAGGTCCCGTGTCAACACCGAGAGCGGCGATGCGCCCGCGCGGCAAGGCGCGAGGCCGACGGAATA
>JBOHRM010000775.1:0-1783 GCA_050732715.1 Longimicrobiales bacterium | reverse complement strand
GGAGTGCGGCGTAACTGATGCTCGCTTCGCTCAGCGGGAGCCGGCAGCCGGGTGCGCCGAAGTCCGGCGGGCACGGCACGGTCAGGGTATCGAATGCCTCGCGGAACTGCACGAACGCGCGCCAGCTCGGCGCGCCGGCCACGCGGATGCCGGCCGCGTCGCGCGGTACGGGCGGATCGAAGATGAAGATGCGGTTCGTCGACGGGACCGTCGACGTGACGACGGTATCCGCGATCGACGACTGCGCGTCCACGCGCAGCTCGAGCCCGATCTCGCCGGATGCATTGCGGGCGGTGCGCAGCCTCGTGCCGGGCGCCGAAACGAGGACCACACCGGCCACATTCGTCGTGTCGCGCCACGCCTCGATCGTCTCCGCATCGATCGGAATGCGGAGCGTGTCCGACACGGTCCAGGTGCCGGTGCCGGCGAGCACGCCAGGAGAGCCGCCGGGCTCGGACCACGGCAGCTCGACGTCGCCGGTATCGGTCCTCGTCGTCCAATTCGCGCTCGCCGCGTTCCATGACTGCGTGGCCCGGAACGCCTGGACCGTCACTGGCGCCGGTGTGGTTTGCGTCGTGTCGACCAGGATGAGGAGCTCGCCACCGATGTACTCCGGCAGCGTGTCCGTGCGCTGCGTGCCCGCGGTGTCGACCACCGTGATCGAATCCGGAATGTTGCCGAACTCCGCGAGCGCCCGCGCGTTCAACGCACCCTCGAAGTCGTTGGCGATGATCAAGTAGTCGTAGGCCACGACGGCCTGTGCGACGCCGACGTAGCCGGAGAACGAGGTGTCGCTCACGAGGTAGTCGGAGGGGTCGAGGACGACCTCGAAAGTCTCGACCGGCGGCCCGGGCAAGAGCGAGCCGCCGATACTCGTCGGCGTCTCCTCGTCACACGCCGCGGCGGCGGCCATCAGGCCGACGACCGGGATCGAGAAGGCGACGCGACGCAGCTCAACGTTCATCGTTCAAACTCATCCTTCATCGTCAATACGGCCGGCCGCGGGCGCGAATACGAACGGCGCCGGCAACAGGTCGGCGAGCCGCCAGCGCAGCTCGTCGCCTCGTGCATCAATCGAAACGATCTCGAGATCCCGTGCGAACTCGGCGAGCACCTGACGACACGCGCCGCACGGCGTCACGTGCTGCGCCGTGTCCGTGACCAGCACCAAGCGCCGAAACATCCGCTCGCCGGCCGCGACGGCGCAACCGACAGCCACGCGCTCGGCGCACAACGTCTCGCCGAACGATGCGTTCTCGATGTTGCAGCCTGTGAAGGTGCGGCCGCTCTCGGTCTCGAGTGCCGCGCCGACCCGGAATCGCGAGTGCGGCGCGTATGCACGATCTCGCGCTGAGCTGGCCGCTTCCACCAGGTGAGCGGGAGTCAAATCTCGACCCGCGGCAGTCGCGGGGTGAAGCCCGTCAGGATCTCGTAACTGATCGTGCCCGCCTTCCGTGCTACATCCTCGAGCGTGATGTGCTCATCGCCGTCACAGCCGATCAAAGTCACCGTGTCCCCGATCGTTACACCGGGCACGGCGGTGATATCTACCACGCTCATGTCCATCGAGATCCGTCCTACCAGGGGCGAGCGCCGGCCGTTGACCAACGCCGCGGCCCCGTTGCTCATGCGGCGCGGGTACCCATCGCCGTAGCCCATGCCGATCGTCGCCCACCGCTCCCAGCCCCGCGAAACGTGCGTCGCGCCGTAGCCGACCGTGCTGCCCGGCGGCATCTCACGGATGAGTGTGATCCGCGCCCGCAACCTCGCAACCGGTCGCGGC